>JAGRAW010000007.1 GCA_020434415.1 Bdellovibrionales bacterium | reverse complement strand
CTCTGGTGTTCCAACTGCCGAACTTCCCGGGAAAGATCCGATGTGCTTCCGCTCTCTTTGGTTAACCCAATCAGAGCGTCCACAAAATCTAGCCAAAACCTGGCCGCTTCAAACTTGCCACCCTGGATATTTCATCGACGCATGAAGCGTATCACTTAAATAAGTATTTAACTGATGTGTAGTAGTTACTACTCCATGTGACAGGCCCGGCTAAATTCTTCAGCAAGAAAGCCAAGAACTGCATTATCGAACTAAGCGCCTGAATTTACTTCGAGTATTTTCGCCCGCCCCCTGCTTGTAAACCACACCTGAATTGATAAGCTGGGCGCCGTTCGGCAGCCGCTCGGCTGACTGACGAGGTTAGCCAATACCCGCTCTCACAGTCCTCTCTTGCGGCGGAGCGGGCGGAAGGCTTTTCTCTAACCTATAAGAATTCAGTTTCAGATGGAGGCGATATGCGCATCGGTGGTCTATTTCCGGGGCAAGGGTCACAGCAAGTCGGGATGGGGCGCGAGCTTGCAGACGCTAACTCGGAAGCTCGAGACGTGTTTGCTGAAGCAGATCGGTCGCTGGGATTCGCTCTCTCGAAACTTTGCTTTGAAGGCCCGCTGGAAGAGCTCACCCTGACGCAAAATAGTCAGCCGGCAATTCTCTCGACGAGCTACGCTTGTTTCGTCGCCGCCGGTATCCAAATTCATTCCGCCGCCGGCCATAGCCTTGGTGAATACACAGCCCTTGTCAGCGCCGGAGTACTCAGCTTTGGCGACGCCGTCAGCTTGGTCCATAAACGAGGTCGTTACATGCAGGAAGCCGTGCCCGTGGGTGAAGGCAAAATGCTCGCGGTGATGGGACCTTCGGAAGAGGAGATACAGGCTGTCATCGAGTCAATTGAAGAAGGTGTTTGCGAAATCGCGAATTTGAACAGTCCCGGGCAGACTGTCGTCGCCGGCGATGCGCAGGGAGTGGAAGCCTTCAGTCAGGCCATGAAGGGCGGCAAACTGATTCCGCTCAACGTCAGTGCTCCCTTTCACTGCCGCCTGATGACCCCGGCAGCCGCCAAGCTCGCGGCCGACTTAGACGCGACCACGTTCAACGAGCCTGCCTTCCCGGTCTATGCCAACGTGACGGCGCAACCTGTTACCTCCGGCAGCGATGCCCGAGAGCTCCTGAAGCGACAGGTGTGCGGTACCGTGCGATGGACCGATTCAATGCTTGCGATGGTTGCAGGCGAGAAGCTATCCCACTGCGTCGAGTTTGGACCCGGCGGCGTGTTAACGAAATTGCTGAAGCGCATCACCAATGATGTGCAGCGCCTCGAAGTCTACGACACGGGATCGATCGACAAGGTGAAAGCTGCGCTCGAATCTTAGAGCATATTCATGGATAAGCTCTAAGCGGAAGCGCACGGCTACTCGAGTTGCTCCGACACAGGCGGCTGAAGACCGAACTGGCCGAGCCGTGTCGGCTGTTCCTCTTGAATTACCTCCCCTTTCAGAATGTGCTCAACGGTGCAACGCGCCATCCGCTCTGCGCGCTCCGGAAAGCCGAAAAGATCCGGTCGGTCTTCAACGAACCCGAAGGTATACTCCGCCAGCGTGCGTCGCAGCGGACGGTCATTGGAGTAGACCACGGTCCGCCCATACCACACAGTCACGCCGTTGGAAGTGTCGATCACCCTTGTCAGGACGCTCAGATCCGTCTCGTTGATGATGTCCTCGAGATAGCCGACCAGCACGAAATCATACCCGGCGTTACGGGCGAGTTGCATCGCCTGGTAGTTGCCCGCATTGAATTCCGCCCTTTTGCCGGGCCATCGGTCGCGATTGAAGACTTCGATAATTCCGAAATCTGAAGCTTTCAGCAATTCGCGATGAAAGAGCTGGGCGAGGTCTCGCCCGTAGTGGTGCGATTCGTTCCCCGGAGGAGCAAAATTTTCCGGCACATTGAACGGCAGGATCGCCAGGCGAGGAAGCTGTTCTGAATCGTATCGATTACTTAGGTAGTCCAAAAGTCCAGCGTTCACGTAGGTCCGACTCTTGCATCCATCGGTCTTTTTAGGGAACCCGGTGAAACTACAGCCGCTCGTGACGAGCAGCGACGACAAAGCGAGTGTTTGCAATGAAGACAAGATGTTCCAGCGAAGCGGCCAAAAGCTGGTGGTTGTGGGGCGTTTCATTCGTCGTCTCTATCTTACTCTTCGGAGCTTTCAGCGGCTGCAGTAAGCGCTATCACGACTTGCCCGCGTACTGGGCAATACCGATTTCAGACCCCGAGAATCAGTCTGTTGGTAGATTTAAGACGAGTTATCTAGCGGACCAGATTCACGCATATTTCAAGGGCAGCATTAGCGGCCCGATCGCGGTAACTACCTTCGTAGACATCGACAATCTTTACCAAAGTTCGAGCTTTGGCCGAGTGCTTTCCGAACAATTAATGAGCGAACTGGCGATGCGTGGGTACAACGTCGTCGAAGTCCGCGCTTCCGATGCAATGCAGATAATGTTCGATAAGGGGGAATTCGGCCTGTCGCGAGATACCCGAACCCTGCGGGGGATGCAGGATATCTCGGCGCTCGTCGTCGGCACCTATACCGTGTCACCGGTGCGCGTCTACCTCAACACCAGAGTGCTTGATCCGAGATCCTCCTTGGTCATCTCCGCAGGTAGCGTCGAGATGACCAAGACCGATGAGATCACCCGCTTGCTTAGAACCGGTTCGTTTCCCACTGCCCTGGAGCGCATCCCCGTTCGACACTTGGGCTACAGCCAATACCCGGTGCCCTATTACTGGCCCGGTTACGGCTATGGTGCGCCCGCTCCTCGTTATCACGAGGAAGAAGGAGCGTGGACAGAGCCGGCGAAACCCGCTCCGGAACCTGAGCTTCCGGCAGCTCATTCCAAGAAGAAGAAATCCGAAAAGGCGCGCCAGCTAGCAGATGCCGAGCTGGGCTCGTAGCTCAGGAAGGCCGTCGGCACCTCGCCCAGGACTTCTTCCAATTGGCAATGCTAATCACCACAATTTGAAGAATCAATTTCCGTCGCTCGCTTCCTAGCGTTACTGTCCGCCGTGACGATTGTGGTCGCATCACGGTCGTCGAAACGACAACGCCCTTGAGTGGACGACAATGCTGAATATCAGAGCCTATAAAATAGATGATCGCGTCATGGTTCAGTACTATGATAGCGGACGTGAGAAATTGATTCTTTGCCCCGAATGCCATTGGCGACAGTCTGCCGAGGGAGTTGTCTCCGACGACGGCTGTTCCTCTGGAGAGTTTTCCTGTCACCAGTGCGGCATGCAGTTGGGCGTAGTTGCAACATTGCGCCCCACGATGAGCGACGAGCCTCGTCTCTTCTGAGCCGACCCTTCAGTGGTAGCGTTGAAACTACCGAAGCAAGTTTGCGAAGGCTCCGTCGGTCGCGGACTTACCTTCCCCCTTGTGTCGGTTCGTGGGTCTCAGCAATTGAAAGTGCGAAATAGGGCGTAGGGCCGCAACTCACATCTCGGAGCGTTCGCGCGGCCTCTTCCGTATCCACTCTCGTCCACTCTATTTCCTTGGGACCGGAACCGTAGGCCCCGAGAATTCGTCGAACGATCAGAAACCCGTCCGGACGAGCCTTTTCTTGGTTCTTGATTACGCGAAAGATGCGAATCGGATAGCCGAGCTGTTTCGCCGTTCGTTGCGCCAGCGGGCGCAGCTCGTCAGCATTTGCGGCGAAATGCCATTTATTCTGTCTGGGACCACGACAAGTAAAGAAGGCGTAGGGATGTGAGAAGGGATCGAATGGTAACTTCGCCATAGGTCAAACATTCGCGAACATTGAAATTTCTTCTCCGGGAAGCGCGCTCCCGCTCTTTCCGATACGATTCTGAGTACTGGTCGATCGATGCGGGCTTCCGCGTGATGATCTAGATCACGGCGAGTAGAGGGCTCTAAATGGATGCTCTCGTAAGGACGGTGCTTCTTACGTTAGTTGCATCCTCAATTACTTGATCATCTTGAGTTCGTGGATGAGATTTGGGTCCTCTTCGAGAAACATTGTCCCTGCTTCTCCGTCACCGGTGCCTTTGAGACCGCTCGGAATCGCGACCTCGTCGCGGAGCTTTTCCTCACGAACACGAAGCCGCAGTTTTCGGACCGCTTCTTCGATCTCCGGGGTCGAGAAGCGCCATCCTGGTGGACGTACCGTTCCCGGATTGGCCCAGATATGGCCCTCGCGATACGCCAAATCGACCCATGGCAGAGGCCTCGTCGCCGGCCAGCCCTGATGTGGAATGCCGTCCAACGAATACCGGGTCCGACAGCAAGGACAGAGCAGCACAGGCTCCTGATGGGTCAAATCACAGCCACGGTAAGTACATCGCGTACTCAGCGCTGCCCATCCGTCAGCATCGCGGAACAGCAGGATCGCCTTACTGCGAATATGGACGCTTGAATAGAGCAAATCCTCGACCGCGCCCAAATCAAGCTCCCCCCCCGGTCGAATATAGCGGTGGCGTTCGCAACCGGGCAGCAAAAAAAGCACCCCGACCCCCACGCCGGCCGCGTGAAGAAATCGCCGTCGACTTACGGCGGGAGGCTGCTTCTGGTGTTCCTTGCACATTGCTATCCCCTGTTATCACACACTTTTTGGTAAATGTGCGCTCGGAAAATAAAATGGTGACAGAGACGAATATTCCTATTTGCTTCCGGCAAATAGGAATATTCGTCTCTGTCACCATTTTATTTTCACCATTTTATTGAGCGCTTGACCGAACCGTAGAACGATGCTCGAACTGTTGGGCTTATACGAATAGGAGGTTACCGGTGAAAGACGAAAAAGTACGGCAGTTTCTGACGCTGGCAGGACAGCAGCCACCCGCAGCATTTACCATCGGCACACCGGAGCAACGGCGGCTGGGCGCACAGCTGCTCCTGTCGGAAGTCCTCGAGTATGTCATTCACGGCCTTGGGGTCACGCCGATCGTCCAGGGCGTCGCAATTACCGACCCGAATGACCTAAAATACGAGGCGGCCTCGGAGCCTGACGAGCTGGAGATGCTCGATGGCCTCGCCGATGTGGCCTATACGATGTTTTGGAATTCGTCTGCTTTCGGTCTTCCTCTTCGGGAAGCCTACGAGCTCGTCTGTGACAATAACCTGGAGAAGTTCGTCGCGCTTACCGATTGGGCAGGCGAGACCGGGCCGTTGCCGAATGAAGCCTGGCACTGCGAGCGTGAAGTCGAATGGCCGCAAGAGGTGGTCAGCGTGGAAGTTCTATTGATCGCTGATACCTATTTCGCCGTCGGAAAAGATGCCTCGGGGAAGGTTCGCAAGCCCGCGCATTACCGCCCGGTGGATTTAAGCCACCTGCTCTCTGCAATGCCGGAGCAAAAGAAAGTAGCGAACAGTTAGAGCGCGCACCAAGATAGATTTTAAGGTGGCACCCATCCCTGTACAGATTGGGGCCAACTTACAATCTCCCGAGACGCTACACTCGCTCGACGACCATAGCGGTCGCCTCACCGCCGCCATTACAAATGCCGACAGCGCCGCGCTTCACGGCACGCTGCTTCATCGCATGAAGAAGGGTGGTGAGTATTCTTGCCCCGGATGCACCCACGGGATGCCCCAGCGCGACAGCGCCTCCACGCACGTTAAGTTTTTCGTGCGGGATCTGCAGATCCTTTTGACATGCAAGTGCGACTGCGGCGAAAGCTTCATTAATCTCGAACAGATCGATTCGGTCGACCGTGAGGGACGCGTCATCTAGCGCACGTCGGACTGCTCCTACGGGAGCGGTAGTGAACCACTCCGGTGCCTGAGCGTTCACGCCCTGGCCGAGTATTTGGGCGAAAGGCTCGAGTTGCTGCTGCCGCACATAGGCTTCCGAGCATACCAGCAGTGCTGCTGCGCCGTCATTGATGGAACTGGCGTTGGCGGCCGTCACGGTACCGTCCTTCTGAAAAACCGGTCGGAGGCTTGGCATCTTTTCCGGGATGCCGCGGCCCGGCTCTTCGTCGACGGCAAACGTCTCGGTAGCCCGTCCTCGACGGACTTCAAACGGCGTTATTTCCTCGCGAAATGCGCCTTCCGCGATTGCGGTAGTTGCCCGTCGATAGCTCTCAATTGCGTAGGCATCTTGAGCCTCCCTACTAAACCCGTACTCCCGTGCACAAAGCTCGGCGCAGTTCCCCATGTGTAGGTCGTTATACACATCCCACAGAGCGTCCTTGATAACACTATCCTCAGCCAGCGTATGGCCAAGACGCGCGCCCGAGCGCATTTGAGGTAGGAGGTAAGGAGCTCGTGACATATTCTCGACTCCTCCAGCAACCACCGCATCCGCACGGCCCAATCGAACGGCGTCAGCGGCAAGCATTACCGCCTTCAGTCCGCTACTACAAACCTTGTTTATGGTCATCGCTTGGACCGTGTTTGGCAGCCCTGCACCGAGCGCCGCTTGACGCGCGGGCGCTTGACCGCATCCCGCCATCAGTACACAACCGAGGATGACCTCCTGGATACTGTCGGGAGCGACACCGGCAGATTCGAGCACTGCTCGAATAACGTGGGCCCCCAGGTCCGGAGCCGGAACATCAGCAAGTGCTCCATGGAAACTTCCGATGGCAGTACGTTTCGGCGCACAGAGAAAGACCGGTGATAAAGCCATAGTGATTCCTCGTTGTTTACCGTCGTTCGCCTTCGAAGCTATTTTCCAATATCCTCGCTCACCTCGGCAATCATGCTACGAGCGAAGGTCTCTTCTTTCTGATACTGCTCAAGGCCCTGCACTATGTGGAGTAGTGCACGATAGTGCGAAAGCGCTGCCTGCTTGTTTCCCTGTTTGAGATATGCGTTCGCTAGGTCCGTTTGAAACTCCGGATCATGTGGCTCGAGCTCGACCGCCTTGCGATACTGTTCGATAGCTTTCTCGAGATCACCCGCCTGTTCATAAATGTTGCCGAGATTATCAACAATCCAGCCTTCACCCGGCGAGTATTCTGCCGCTTTCCACACATAGTCGAGCGCCTTCTCCAGGTCGCCTTGCCGACGGTACGCATTGCCGATGTTCATCAGCGCCATAAGATGCTTGGGGTAATCTTTCAGCGCGGCGTTGTATTCAGCAATCGCTTTCTCGAACTTTCCTTGATCCTCATAAATGTTACCGAGCCCGATGTGGACCTGCGGATAGTCAGGCCGTAACTCTAGGGCCCTTTTGTAGGCAGCCTCCGCCTCATCGAGCTTTCCTTCTCTGTACAACGCGAAGCCTTGGTCGTGCCAGCGCACAGCTTCATCCGCCCGCTCCGCGGCACGGCAGCCGGACGCCAGGATGACGAAGGACAACACGAGTAGGCAAAGCGAACCGACCATACCTTTCGGCTTTCTAGATTCCGTCATGCCTCCGGTGACTGTCCAACCGAGTACCTTGGCGTATGCTGTCTGACCACCCATACTTGAAGTTGCCCCAAATTATGAAAAAGTGTCGCCCCAGCTTCCTGAGCCCATCCTTCAATAGGAGCTATACAGCGCTCGAGATCCCCACGCCCGATGAATCGGGCTCGGGATAGCAGTTGGCGCTCGTCTCGGTATAGCTTTAGGACAACTTCTAGTCTCTCACAGGTTCAACGGTGGGTGTAGCAGGCGTATCGCCCTCGGCTGACGGCGTCGCTGCCTTTTCAACCGCCGGCCGCGACCGGCCAACCCGCTGCGCACCACCTCGAGGCCTATCTTTCATGCTTCGAACGTCAGCGCCCAGCTGCTTGACCTTATTCCCCAGGCGATCGAGAGACTCCGTAAGCTGCTGGAAGTCCTTCTCCACTTTCTGCTGATGCGCATGCAAATCCTCCTGAACGAACCGCACTGCTTCCTTGAAAGTGTCACGCTCTTCCTGAGCTGCTGCCGAAGCTTGATTCAGCTTCTCCAACAGCGCTTCTTCACCGAGCACATCGCTTTGTCCATCGGCAACGCTGGCACCGACTTCGTGGATGCGTGGAGTCTCCGCCGGAGAAGAACGGACCAAAAGCTGATAGGTCATTGCAAGCGGGGGCGACACCTTCTCGCCTACACGACGCTGACGTGTGCCTGAGACCTCGACCACAGTACCGCCATCGGCAATCGACTCGGACACGATGCTCTCCTCCGCGATCTCGAAACGCTGCGAACGGCTGGTCGCGCGAACGGCGATCAGCTCAGCGCCGAGAATGGCTTCGCCGAACAAACTTGCCGCAGGTTCTGCCAAAAGTTCCCCTGCACGTGAAATCCGCTCCTCGAAGTCCTCAGGAGTATAGTTCGCTACGAGTTCCACGAACTCTCGAGCTGCTTTCCGATGCCGAATCTCTTGCTCGGTAAGCGCACCGCTGCACCCGAAGCTACCCCACACGCTTAGCACTACGACACCCGCGACGAGACAAGGGTAACGCACGACACCTCCGATCACTACAACCAGTTGCGACGGCGAAAGTAGTAGAGCAACGACACGGCAATCAGGACCATTCCTGTCAATGCCGCAGGGTAGCCATATCGCCACCGGAGTTCCGGCATATGATGAAAATTCATTCCGTATACTCCGGCAATGAAAGTAAGGGGAATGAAGATTGCTGCAAGCACGGTCAGCACCTTCATCACTTCGTTGGTCCGCTGCGTCAGGAGTGACAAATACGTATCGAGAATTCCCTTCAGCATCTCCCGATAGACATCAAGCTGTTCGACCGCAGCGACGACGTGATCATGCACATCTTCAAGATAGACTTGCACTGCGGACTCAACGAGGTCGGACTCGTCACGCTCCAGCGTTTTGGTCACCTCTCGCAACGGACCGATTGACCGACGAAGGTTGAGCAGCTGCTTTTTGAGGCGGTGTATTCCATCCAACGTTGTCTCGGACTGACGCTCGAAAACCTGTGTATCGAGCGCTTCGATACGCTCGGCGACTTCTTCGATCACGACGGCGTAGCTATCGACGATCGAATCGATGAGCGCGTAGAACAGATAATCCGCTCCAACACGACGAATCTTTCCTTGCTTTTTGGTAAGCCGCTCTCGAACAGCGTTGAAAACGTCTCCTCGATATTCTTGCAAGCTAATGACGAACCCCCGGCCGAGGATCAAGCTAATCTGCTCTCCCTCCGGCGCCACTGTGCCCTTGGCACCGAACATCCGCAGCACGACGTAGATATAGTCGTCGAATTCATCCAGTTTGGGACGTTGCCCGGTATTTAAACAATCCTCAAGCGTCAGGGGATGGATGCCATAATGCGCCCCGAGCTGCTCGATGAGCCGGACATCATGCAGACCGTCGATGTTGATCCAGGTGACGCCGTCGAGCCCTTTGGAACGAAGGCAGTCATCCAGTCCGGCGACCTCGCGGCTTTCAAGCTCTTCTTCGTTATATCGAACGACGGTAATGTGGACTTGCTCGCTCTTCTTCTCGCCAACGTGAACGAGAGATCCCGGCGGCAATCCGCTCTTTTTTGAGCGTTTTACTCGATAAAGTGCCATGGGTAGTTCGGTAGGTTTAGGTCCATAGTCCCCGGTCCCTTAGCTTTAGGCAATGGTTTCCGGCTCCTGCCGCTCAGCAGCACATAGCCAAGCCTTGCTTGACAATTCAAACTGTCGCTTGTAGACACCCAGTTCTGGCACAGTAGTGCTGAAATTCATATACCGCCGTCCGGAGATCTCGTCGTGACCGCTCTTGATTTGCTCATTCGTGGCGGATTCGTCATGTGGGTGCTCCTTGCACTCTCTGTCGTTTCCCTCGCACTTATTCTCTATAAGCTGGTTCAGTTCCGCCTGGCACGCTTGGGAACGTCGAAGGTGCTCGACAACCTTGAGCAGCGGCTTCGTAGCGAAGACCCGCACAGATTACAACAACAGCTGGCAGACGCTCGCTCCCCGCTTGCGCACCTAGCTGCTCGAGCAATCACATTGTGCGAGGAAGGATCCCTTTCAGAAGAAGCGATCAAGGCAGAGCTTGAACGTTCAGCCGCAGAGGAAGTTCGTCGACTGGATCTCCACCTGAAAACGCTGGCGAATTTGGCGCATATCGCCCCTTTGCTCGGGCTGCTGGGAACGGTGACCGGTATGATCGGCGCATTTCACTCACTTGAAGCGGCCGGAATGAAGGTGAATCCATCCCTGTTGGCAGGCGGCATTTGGGAGGCACTGCTGACTACCGCCTTCGGCCTTAGCATCGCGATTCCAACGATGGCTGCCTACGCGTTTCTGGACGGAAAGGTCGATGACGCGGTGGCTAAAATGCATGATGCGGCGGCTCGAGTGCTTGTGCACTACGCCAGACGCGCGGCCGCGGACTTTCCGCAGAAGCTCAGCGCCGTTGCCGCCAAGATGAGCGTATATGCAAATTAGGCGCGCTCGCAAAGTTTCGACAGAGCTGGAGATGGCGCCCCTGATCGACGTCGTCTTCCTGTTGTTGATCTTTTTTCTGCTTACCAGCAGCTTTATCCAGTCGGAAGCGATCGAGCTCAGTCTGCCGCAGTCAGAGTCGGCCGCTCAGACTGAAGAGGATCAGCCCCTGATAGTTTCAGTGACCTCCGAGGGCGTAGTTCACTTCCAGGAGCAGGAGATTTCACTTGCCGACTTGAAAGCTGAATTGTCAACCGAGTTTTCCAAAGACGCTGAACGTGCAGTCATTCTCCGCACCGATGGAGAGACGCAAGTCGAAGCGATGGTGGGCGTGTTAGATGCCGTTCGACTGGCTGGTGGAACGAACGTCAATATTGCAACCCAGCAGAAACAAGGATGAAGACTCGACTCCCAAGTTTTCGTAGCCTTCTTGTGCTGTCGTGCCTCGCACACTCGGCAGCTTTCGCGGTGGTCGATCTGGACGACCCGCCAAACGCACCCGTAAAGCAAGGAGACTTGACGGTAAAGCTAGTTCCGATCCAAGAGCACGCGCCAAAGGAAGAGGTTGTGGAAGAAGTCCCGCCGCCACCTCCCCCACCGCCGCCAAAGGAACCCGTTCGGAAGCAAGTGCCGAAACCGAAGCCGCCTGAACAAAAGAAGATCGATCCCCCTCGACCTCCGGCACCGAAGCCACAGACGGCACCTCCTCCACCACAGTATCCCGCTCCGGTGGAGGCGAAGCCACAACACAGCGCAACAGCACTTCCTCCCGCTATTCGTGCCGATTATGAGGCGCAGTTGCTCGCTTGGCTGGAACGCCACAAGCGCTACCCGCGCAGCGCTCGCCGTCGTGGACTTGAAGGAGAGGCTTTGATCCTTATTCGAATCTCCCGCACCGGCGAGATACTTTTTTCTGCAATCGAGCGCTCCTCAGGAGCGGGGGTGCTTGATACTGCGGTCGAACAGATGATCACCCGCTCAAACCCCTTTCCACCAATGCCGGAGACCTATCCGGGCCGTGACCTGGAATTTCGGGTGCCAGTCCGCTTCGAACTGCAGTAGTCCTCGCGGTCTAAGTCGTCTCACGGTGCCGACAGACTTACTCAGCAAACTGTCGGCTCAACCCGCAGTCAAAACTGCTCCTCAAACTCGCGCCACTCGAGAGGCGCCTCGCTGCCGGGTGCCGGAAGCGCCCCAAACATCATCAGCAGTAGACCCGTCACCAGATGATTCTGCCCCGCAGCAAGCGGCTCACTCCCAGGCGACGTCAACCAACCATGTGCTGCAAGCAACATCCCGAGAAAAAATGTGCCCCAGTGTACCATCCGCCATCGAGGCAAATAGCTACAGAGCGCAATCGCCGCTACTGCCGTCGCGATCAGATAGTCACACCACCACCAGCCCACAGGGAGAAACGCTTCCTGGTATCGGAATACAAAGGGCGTCACGAACAGCCACACGGCAAGCATGATTTCGACGGTACGGGGCCACATTCAGCTTTGCATCTCCCGTGCAACCGCGGCTGCCACAGCACTCGGCCTTCCCACGAACGCCTGCCAAACAGTTCCGAACTTCCGCGACCTTCGCCACACACGTCCCAGGTACACCAGCGAGCTCCACACTTCGTCATAGGCGAAGAAGATCAAGATAATCGATACCGGTGCAGTGAGTAGACATAAGAAACACCAAGAGCCGACGGTAGTGCCCTGCAGCACGACAAGCACAGCACTCACGATTCCTAGAGGAATTACGTCGATCCCGAAAATGATAACGAGCCACGGCCGGCACTGCCAGCGACGAGTCGAACCGGCCAACGCGAATACCATGTCGCCGAGATATCCGAATGCTCCGGCGAGCGCATCCGGCAGATGAAACCAACTACGCATTTGTTCGGACACGGTGGAATCCAGGACCCGTCTGGTCTGGTCGCCGAACACCGGATCCCAGACCCCGTCAATCAGCCGCCACTGATACAGTCCGAGGTAGGTCGAAATGAAGAAGCCGATAGTAGCAATCAGAGCGACCGGCACTCGTTGGCTCCAAGCAGAAGGGTTGTAAGCCCACGGATGAACTGCCTCTCGACCCCCAGATCCATCGCCCCAACCGAATCTCATTGATTAGCCGCCGCTCGTTCTCCAGACGGATCGTCCGGATGCCGGAGCTTGTGCCGACGATACCACGCTACGGGATCACGTTTGAGCGCAATCACCATGCGATACAACGAGTCCTCCAAGGAATGGTGTGGCGACCACCCCAATTTGCTCTGCGCGCGACTTGTTTCGATGGGGTAGTCGTCGTCAGCCAAGTCGACCATCCAGGGCTTGATGAATTGTCCTTCGCTCAGATAGCCCCTCATCCATGCTCCGGCTTTCGCCGCTACTTTGGGAATACGGATCGTGGGCCATGCCTTACCGTGGATTAACCTCCCCAGTGCTTCCTGTAGATCGCGGTAGCTCAGCACCTTTTCTTCACCGATCAAAAAGACTTCGACGGTGTCCAGCTCGTTCCGCGCCTCGACGGTCAATCGAACGGCATCGGCTGCATCCTGAAGATGTACGAAAGCTTGGCCGTGGTCTGCATCGCCGGGGAAAAAGAAGCTCTCCAGCTTTCGTTCATAGATACGATGAATGTGTTGGCTAATCGGAATAGAATTGCATTCTTCGTCATAGACCCCGGCAATTCGAAGGATGACGACGGGGATAGTGCCTCTGTCACACAGGATCGTGCTCTCAGCAGCAAGCTTCGACTGCGGATAGGGCCATTTCGCAGCGAGAGGGTCCGCCTCTGAAATCGGGCCTTCATTCGCCGTCTCCTCCACAGGCTGCATCACGAGCAGACTGCTCGAGAATACGAACTGCTCGACGTCGAACTCTTGCAACCCGTGCAGCAGCCGGGCCGAACCTTCGACCGTCAGCTCTTGATACAGCGGATTCGGCTCTCCGCTGAAATCGTAAAATGCCGCGAGATGAATGACCGAGGCCAAGTGACTTCCATATCGCTCGCGAACGGAACGCAAAGCAGCTTGGACGCTTTGTGTCTCGGTCAGATCGCAATGAATCCAGCGACCTGCCCACTCGTCGTCAACCGGCTGCTGCACATCAAACCCGACGACTTCGTAGCGATCGCGAAGCGAGTTGAGGACAGCTGTACCTATGAGTCCGGTACTGCCCGTGACAAGCACTAGCGGTTTATCCTGCATGCTACTCTCCCTGATTGCACTGGATCATAGAGAACGGTGCTTGAGAGCGGCATGAGCCGGCTCATGATCGGGACGCTCCGCACACCTTCACTCTTACGGGAGCAAATCAGGGTCACCGCCTCGGAATGGCGCCCGCGCAAGTCGTGCGGCCGTTGCCTCCACCGACGTCACATCCCCACTGCTCGTATCATCTGACGGGTGATCGGCCTCTCGCTGTCGAAGTAGCCTTCCCAAGGGTCTTCTTTCAACGAGGCGAGACGCCGCGGAACATTCGCTACCGTATAAGCTGTGCGACCGAAGCGAGAGGCGACTTCATCCCACCGCAACGGGACCGCAACCGGCGCGCCGGCTCGTGCGCGAGTCGAATAGCCCGCGATAGCGGTCGCTCCCCTGCCGTTCCTCAAGTAGTCGATAAAAATCTTTCCGCTGCGCTTCTTCTTTGTCATCACCGTCACGAACCGATCGGGTTGCGCTGCTGCCACGACTTTGCTCAATGCAGCAGAGAACGCTTTCACTTCATCCCAACCGAGCTTCGGCCGAATGGGCGTGACCACATGGAGCCCCTTACCCCCTGTCATCCGGACAAATGGCACAAGCCCCAGGTGCTCCATCGCTTCTTTGACAAGAAAAGCGGCCGACACGACGGCTGACGACGGCACCGCGGGATCCGGATCCAAATCGATCACTATACGGTCAGGTTGCTCTAACTGTTCAATTCGAGAGTTCCCTACGTGAATCTCGAGCACATTGAGCTGCACCAACCACAGTAGATGCGCTTCACTTTCCAGATAAAGGTACGGCTCTTCCTTCAAGTCTTCAGAAACCGCGGCGCGCGGCAGTGCATCCGGCATTGAACCTGTCGCGTGCTTCTGAAAGAAACACTTCCCTGCTCGTCCCGCCGGGCACCGTACGAGCGTAAGAGGGCGATGGCTATCGTGGGTGAGAATGCGATCGGCAACCGCCTCGTAATATTCGGCGAGCGCAAGCTTCGTCAGGCCCTGTTCGGGAAAGACGACACGATCCGGATGGGTGAATCGAACGCTACTATCGCTTACTTCATGACGCCTGCTTGTTCTAGCCTTCCCTCGTTTTGGTTTCGACTGCTTCATCGGTGACTCTCTAACAATTGTGTTTGCAGCCTTATCGCTACGAAGTCCGTGAAATACAGGGTGCCGAAGACGGTGATCATTGGTCCATTGGGTGAAGCTCACCTCCGCTACCGCCTGCGGATGTAGCCACACGACCTGCCGCTCCCGCGGGATGGAGCGAAAAGGTGAAGCTGCGCATTGGTGGGGTATGAGTTCCAGATAAAGCTCCCGCCTCGCTCTGTCCGAGAATCCCGTACCGACCTTACCGCAAAACAGTAGGTGCCCCTCATGGTACACCCCCAATAGAAGCGCCCCCACCGCGTCCCGCCCCTTGAGCCGAGTCAGACCCCCGACCACGAATTCCTGCCTCCGCCCACACTTGATCTTCTGCCAGTCGCGAGAGCGTACCGAGCGGTATGGGGCTGAACGTCGCTTCGCGATCACGCCTTCCAAGCCCCGACGACAACTTTCTTCGAAGAAGAGGGCTCCATCGCCAATAAAGTAGTCGCAGATTCGCACGGTCTGCCACTGCCCCTCGCCAAGAATCTCGATGAGGCGCTCCTTGCGGCGCTCGAGCGGGTGTTCTCTCAAGTCCTCACCATCCAGATGTATGAGATCAAAGACGTGATACTGCACGCCTACAGCAGCCCGCCCGCCTCTTCTACCGAGTCGATGCTGAAGCTCCTGAAAATCGCTTCTTCCATCCGGAAGCACTACCACAGCTTCCCCATCCAACAGCGCCGTCCTCACGGGCAGCCTTTCGAGGTCGGCACAGATTTCAGGAAAGCGATCAGACCAGTCGTGGCCATTCCGAGTCAGCAGGTGCACGTCGCCTGAGTCGATACGCGCAAGTAGACGGTAGCCATCCAGCTTGATTTCGTACAGCCAATCGCTCCCGGTCGGCACGCTCGATGCGAGTTGCGCCAGTTGAGGAGCACAAAATGGTTCTAGTGCATTCACTTTCAGTGCCCACCTCTTGAGACCCGCCTCTTGAGAATTGAGAAAGCCAAAAACGACGCCGCTCCCGTATGACTGGAGTCATGGAGCGTCGGGACCGAGAGTGCATACTGTGGCGTATGCCGCGATCAATGTGGAAAGGGGTGATTTCGTTTGGACTGGTTTCCATTCCGGTCCAGCTCTACGCTGCTATCGATCGCAAGAGCGTGCAGTTTCACATGCTGGATAAAGAGGGCACATGCCGGCTTCGGCGAAAACTGTACTGCCCCGACACCGGAGAGGAATATGATTTTGGCGAAACCGCACGGGGGGTCGAGATTGCACCCGATCAATATGTGCTGGTGCAAAAGGAAGAACTGGAGAAGTTAAAACCGGAAGGCGGTCGGACCATCGACATCTTGGACTTCGTCAGCCTGGACGAGATAGATCCCTTGTATTACGACCGAGCATACTATCTGGCCCCGGATGCCCGTGGGGAAAAACCGTATCAACTACTGCTTCGAGCTATGGCGGATAGCGGGCGAGTCGCCATCGCGAAGATGGTCATGCGAAGTAACGAATACCTCGCCGCCATTCGAGTTGTAGAAGGTCGCATCCTGGGACTCGAGACTATGTATTTCGCTGATGACGTCAGGGATCACGGCGAATTGGAGCCGCCGGAGGTTGATATCGACAAGCGTGAGTTAGCCCTGGCGAACCAGTTGATCGAGTCTCTTGCTGCACCGTTTGAACCGGGACGGTATCGCAACGAGTATCGGGATCGCGTCGAGCATCTCATCGACGAAAAGTCGAAAGGGCACGACGTCGTACTTCCCGAGCATTCGGCTGATGAGGGCGGTCAGGTGATCGACCTGATGGATGCTCTCAAGAAGAGCGTCCATCAACGGGAGAAAGCCTCCAAGCCCAAGGGGGCGTCGAAGACTAAAGACAAGAAAACCTCGGCACCCCGAAAGACAAAAAGTAAAAAAGCTGCCGCATAGACGAAGTGTTAGGGCACAGCATCGACCGTGGTCGCCCTAGCCCGGAAAGGCGATGGTCGACAGTAGCGCATTCTCCGCCTGACGCGAATCGAGTCTCGTCTGCTGCACTACGATAGGAGTGTTGGACTCGACGACCGCGGCATATTCCTTTCCCCTCGGTAGTGGCTCCGGATCATCAAGTGCAGTGAGGCGCAGGTGTTTCGTCCTACGGGCAGGAACTTGCACATGATACGGACCGACCGGCTCCCGGTCACTAAAGTATATTCGCAGGCTGACCTCTGCATCGATATCGCTTGCATTCAGGAAGCAGAGCGTCTCGTGGCTCTCCATCTCTGGAGCAGGCCCATTGCTCCATTCCGGGAGATATCCTTCCGCGAGTGCCCAGCACATCCGCCCTATGGGGGTACGCGCCTCAGACGACAACACAGCTTTTTCTGTCATGCTGCAGACTCCCTTCGTTCGTGGCCATGGCGATTGCCACGTCGACATCCACCTTGCGTTCGCGAATGGCTGACGCCAATGAGGGGGCTCATAGCACCGTTTCGCAGCTCAGCGCCCGTCTTCGGTTTACTCTTCGATAGACCGTGATCATACCGGCGGGCGCCGTTTCTGCGATACGTTCCACTTGTCCAACATACCCGGTTTTAACGTGAAGGAGTTCATCATGCGCATCGCTCAGCTTGCACCCGTGTGGGAAAGTGTTCCTCCAAAGAAATATGGTGGTTCGGAGAGAGTCGTCCATTGGCTCACTGAGGAACTTGTCCGTCGGGGGCATCACGTAACGCTCTACGCCAGCGGAGATTCCGAAACCTCGGCTGAGTTGCGGGCGATCTGCGACCAGGCGGTTCGCTTGCATGACTCGATGGAAGATGGCGAGGCGCTACACATGGTGATGATGGATCGCGTTCGCCGCGAAGCCTCGCAGTTCGATGTAATCCACTCCCATCTGGAATCCCGCGGGTACCCTGTACTTCGAACGCTACAGACCCCGTCGCTAAGCACTATCCACAGTCGGTTGGATCTGCCCGAAGCGTCAGCCGTCTATGATGAATTTCGTGAGGTACCGCTTGTCTCTATTTCCAATGCTCAACGGACTCCTGTGCCACAGGCCCGCTGGGTGAAAACGGTGTACCATGGGATGCCGAACGAGTTGTTTCGCTTTGGCTCCGGAGACGCAGGACATCTTGCGTTCGTGGGGCGTATCTGCTCGGAGAAGCGGCCTGACCGGGCGATCGAGATCGCCAAACGGACGGGGCTACGTCTGTTGATAGCGGCGAAACTGGAGGCGGCACAAGAGGAGTACTTCGACATTCATGTTCGCCCACACCTCTCGGAGCAGATTCAGTATCTTGGTGAAGTTGATCACCGTGAGAAGGAGGAGCTCCTTCGGTCTGCTCGGGCGCTGCTGTTTCCTATCGATTGGCCGGAGCCCTTCGGTCTCGTCATGACTGAGGCGTTCGCCTGCGGCACTCCGGTGGTCGCCTGGCGTTGCGGATCGGTACCCGAGGTTGTCAAGGATGGCGTGGATGGTTTCATTGTCGACTCCATCGAGGAAGCTGTCTCAGCCGTTCAGCACACTGCCAATTTGGACCGGAAATCCTGCCGGACTTCCTTTGAGGAGCGGTTTTCGGCAGAGGTGATGACCGACGGCTACCTTGAAGCCTATGAGCAGCTGGAGTTTGCCGCGAACGGGATTCGAAGACGGGAGCCGCTGTTGGCAGAACGGGCAGCGCTGGAGGAACTTGAAGATGCTGCGTGCATGCCGCTACTCACTGAAGTGAGTTCCGCTCGCGGAGCTGTACTTGAGATTTCGGCCCGAGCGAGCAGCACGGGAAAATCTGATACGTCGTTGTAGTCGACGGGACCACCATAGCCGATGAGGACTGACGACGGAGAGAGCCCACAGCAGGATACCTACGGCAGCTCCAAAGCCGAGCATGCGCACACCCTTATCTTGAAGAACGGAGAGACTTTCGCGGTCTTCAACAGCTTCGGTGACATTCCCTATGCACCGCTAGGGGAGGAAGGAGCGTTCCACGAGGGGACACGCTTCTTGTCACGTTGGGAATTACGGCTGGGTCACAGTCAAGCGCCTCTTCTCTTGAGTTCAGCCGTCAGAGAAAACAACACGGTCCTGTCCGTAGACTTGACGAATCCCACAAGCTCCACCGGCGGCTTGAATGTGGTGCATGGAACGCTCCACATCAGGCGCGAACTGCTGCTATGGCAGTCCGCCCTCCACGAGCGTACGACCGTTACCAATTTGGGCCTAAGCGATGTCGAGGTGGGGCTGAGTTTCGCATGGGATGCTGACTTTGTTGATATTTTCGAGGTTCGAGGACTGAAACGTCAGCGACGAGGCAGCTTTCTGACCGGCCACGGGGACGGAAATTTGTTGGCAATCTCCTACGAAGGTCTCGATGGACTGCTCCGTCGTACCGTCATCGACTTTGATCGAGTCCCGAGTGAAGTCGATGCTCGGCGAGCCACATTTCAGTTTGCACTGGCGCCCCAGCAGGCAGAATCCCTTGATATTTGCATTCCGTTTCAAGTGCAGAACGAATCAACACCGCGGCGGCGCTACAGCGAAGTCCATGATGCCAGTCAACGAGCACACGTACTGAAGCCTACTAGCGACTGTTCAATCCGCACCTCGAATGAACAGTTCAACCGTTGGATCGACCGATCCCGCGCGGATCTTCAAATGCTGGTGACGAACACCGCCCACGGCCTCTATCCCTACGCCGGTATTCCGTGGTTTAGCACGGTGTTCGGAAGGGACGGTCTTCTGACAGCCCGACAGATGCTATGGCTCAACCCGGCGCTTGCCAAGGGAGTCTTGGGATACCTAGCAGCGTATCAAGCCGACGCTGTGGAGCGTCTCACAGCCGCAGAGCCAGGCAAGATCCTTCACGAGACCCGCCTCGGAGAAATGGCTACCCTCGGAGAAACCCCTTTTCGTCGGTACTATGGAACGGTGGATGCCACACCGCTTTTCGTGATGCTTGCCGCCGCCTACTTTCGGCGTACCGGCGACAGGACGTTCCTTATGCATCTGTGGCCAAGTATCGAAAAGGCATTGCTGTGGATGGACGCTTATGGGGACACGGATAAGGATGGCTTCATCGAGTACGGCAACTACGGCGGAGGGCTTGTCAATCACTGCTGGATGGACTCCGATGATTCTGTCTATCATCGTTCGACCGATCTCGCTCGAGGTCCGATCGCGATATGTGAGGTGCAGGCCTACGCGTACGAAGCGAAGCAGAGTGCGGCAGCATTGGCTCTTGAACTTGGAGAGATGGAGCGTGCCGAGGCGTTGCGCCTTCAAGCGGCGCGACTGCGACACAACTTCGACCGCTCTTTCTGGATCCCGGAACTGGGCACCTATGCGCTCGCGCTGGATGGCGAAAAGTCTCCTTGCAGCGTCCGTGGGTCAAATGCCGGCCATTGTCTCTTTGCGGGTATTGCTACCGAAGAACGAGCAGCAGCCCTGAAAACCTTGCTACTCTCTGAGCAGTTCTTCAGCGGATGGGGTATCCGAACCAAGGCGCTTGGGGAGCCTCGGTATAGCCCCATTTCGTATCATAACGGCTCCGTTTGGCCGCATGACAACTCGCTCATCGCTCGCGGTTTGGCCAGGTATGGCTATACTGAATCGGCAGGAAAGATATTGCGCTCGCTGTTCGAGGCGAGCACGTACCTGCCCTTGTATCGTATCCCCGAACTGTTTTGCGGATTTCCGCGCGCGCCAGAGATCGGTCCGACCCTGTATCCGGTTGCCTGCAGCCCGCAGGCGTGGGCAACCGGCTCCGTGTTTCTACTGCTCGAAGCCTGCCTCGGCCTGGAGATCACCGCAGCCGAACCGAAAATCGAGTTCGTAGACCCCTATCTCCCGGATTTCCTTGACCGGCTTGAGGTGAGAAACTTATCGGTCGGAGACACGCTTGTCGACCTGGACATCCAACGCCACACCGACTCAAGCGTGAGCGTAACCGCAAAGCCACTCCGCGGCGCAGTGGATATAATCATTCGGAAAACGAAAGCGTCGGCTTCGGACGTGAATGGCGCTCTCTCGAAGTGAAGGCCGCTGCGCTGAGGGCGAAGTGAAGGCCGCTGCCCTGAGGTGAGGGTTCAAGGCAGCGGCCAAAGCAGGCTACCGAATTGCCGGTTGCACACTACGCTCTTCCACTTCCAAGTCCTGCTCCATCGTCGATAGGTCCTGATTCCCGCTACGGCCCTCGATGCCCACCGCCGATGCCGATGACAACGGAGCTAAGAGCTGAAGAGCTGCTACATGATAGGCCGTTTTGGCATCACTCGGCAGCGCACTAGGGTCAATTTGTGCGACAGCACTGGACAGTCGCTGACGGAGTTGGTCAGCGGTCAGGCTGTTCGACACATCCACCCGCCAAGTAGTCTTCAGCACACCTTCATCAATGAACTGGAGCTGGACGGCTTGAGCCCCACCCGCAGCTGGTATGCTGATTCGTGCCTGCTTACTTTCCACCCCTCGTTCGACTTGGAACGGAATTGCCGCAGTGGCGAGACCATCCTCGAAGGACTGCTGATACTTTTGCTGCCAGGCGTCGCGGAGCGAACTCGTCCGAGCGTTGAAGGCCGCATAGTCGTCTTCCCTCTGGTCCCCTATTCGCTCACGATCCGCCTCAGCAAAAGTGTCAACGATGCTTTCCACATCGCCTCCCATTGCACCCTGCAGAACATCCGTGAGCGTGCCGGCAATTTCTTGCTTAGAATCTTCGGACACGGTTGAACGATCCTGCATTCGTGCTCGCTCGTAGGCAGAAGGTGACTGTTGGCTATCATTGGCCTGCATGTGCTGCCCCGGCCGGTCTCCACCCTGTAATCCGCCCTGCAAGGAGTCTCGTTCCTGAGCGACGGCAGAACCCGTAACGGCAAGGGCGCCAGTCATCAGCGCGGAACAAATCGACTTGTTCAAATGCTTCATTTCCAATTCTCCTCTCTGTGTAGTGTCTCTGTGTAGTGGACATCGATGCGACCTCGTCCTCTCGAGCAGCCCCTAAGTGGGGGTCCGCCCTAGACGATGCGTTGCTCCCCTACCTACTACTCGGAGTGGCGAAGCGGCATGAGGAACGTCACCAACCGGAGCGATAGTAGTGAGGGCACGTTGTTTCGAGGAGTTCAACGCCTGTTCAAGCTGTCGTCCCACGGAATGATCGCGATCAGGGAATTTCGCTGCCTGCGGCCCTACGGTAGTGCGGCTGCAACTGATCGCCTCATGAACAGGAACTATGTTGTCATTGGTCAAGAAAACGTTCGTGGAGTTCTCGTCGGACCGAGCGCCACAAATGGCCGCCGCAATCGCGTATTATGCCATCTTCTCGCTTCCTGCGTTGCTGGTGCTAGTGTTGATGGTATGCGGCTTTTTTGTCGACCCCGCGGCAATTCAAGGTCGCATCGGCGACGAAATCGCTTCAGTGCTCGGCGCAGATGCAGCAAATCAAGTCCGCAATATGATCGAAGTCGCCGGGCAGGAAACGGGTCGCGGGTTTGCCGGCATCATGGGCATCGTAGCGCTCCTGTTTGGCGCAACAGGGGTAGTTGCACAGCTTCAAACGGCGCTCAATACTGCATGGGACGTCGAACCGGACCCGGAGTCCGGCGGCGTGAGAACCTTTGTCACGAAACGTCTACTATCGGTCGCGTTACTGCTGACGGTCGCATTTCTATTGCTCGTGTCGCTTCTTCTATCTGCAGCCCTCAGTGCTCTAGGATCGACGGTCGAGCAGTGGTTGCCGCCATCTCTCTCGGAATCAGCTCTTTGGACTATGAGCAACGGCTTGACGCTGCTCATGACGGTCCTGTTGTTCGCGGCGATTTTCAAGGTGCTTCCGGATGCAGACACGCGCTGGAGCGACGTTTGGCTGGGCGCGGCCACAACCGCGATTCTGTTTACTGCCGGAAAGCTTGCGCTAAGCTATTACATTGGTGCGAAGGATTCTGTCTCGGCATACGGCGCCGCCGGTTCCCTGGTTCTGATTATGCTGTGGATTTACTATTCTTCGCTGATACTATTGCTGGGCGCCGAGCTTACCCAGGTCTGGGCCCGCCGACACGGCGCGCAAATCTTACCCAGCAAAGGAGCAGTCCGCATCGTCGAGCATCGAGAGGTCATACGTGAGCCCGAGACAGCCCGACCGGCTTGAAACTATATCCAGCGGAATGCCGGCCAAATCTAAGCAAGACGCCATACGATCGCGCTGCTCGGCAAGCAGCAACGACAACTGCCGCTCGCAAGCATCGTGACGGTATGACCACCACGACAGAGCGCGTTCGAGATCGCACACGAGAGGATGCCTCTTTTGTCCCGACTATTCTGAAGCGCGTCGATACCGTCCGACGTCACCCAGATGATGTTCTGGAGCTTGCAATCTCCGAGGGATTGCAACAAATCCGTCGTCCCTCGTTCTCTCTGGTCCTCTCTTCCCTGGCCGCCGGTCTGATTCTCGGCTTTAGCGGCATGTCTGTTGCAGTCGTTTCGACCATTGTGCATGCGCTCGATGTCGTCGCAGTTGAACGTATCGCCACTGCGGCAGTGTACCCGCTCGGCTTTGTCATCTGCATTTTGAGCGGCACCCAGCTTTTCACCGAACATACAGCTCTTGCGGTCTACCCCGTGCTTGATGGTCGAGCCTCCCGCTTGAACCTGGCGCGTCTTTGGTTCTTGGTAATCTGTGGCAACCTGGCCGGGGCCGCAATCAGTGCCGGACTGTTCGCTTCTGCCGACACAATTTTGCACGCGCGTGACGGGTTTCTGCGGGTCGGAGATCATCTGGTTGGTTTCACACCGCGAGCGCTACTTGTCAGCGCGATGCTGGCCGGGTGGTTGATGGCTCAAGGCTCTTGGCTGGTACTTGCAAGCACGCCGGGCATAACACAGCTGGTGAGTATCTATATCGTGACGTTCCTAATCGGCATTGGCGGGCTCCATCATTCGATAGCCGGTGCCGTCGAGCTGTTCACCGCCATACTGCTGGATCCATCCCGCTACAGCTTCGCTCAAGCCTTGCGGTCTCTGGGCATCGCTCTGATCGGCAATCTCCTAGGCGGCTCCGTCTTTGTCGCCCTTCTCAATTACGCCCACATTCGCCAGACCCAAACAGCAGAGCCTGACGAAGGATAGGCAGGGCTGCTCGCGATCATGCAGTACGGTGATTCTGTCGGCTCTGTTCCGGTGCCGTGACTTCCGAGTCTCATGACGCTCGTCATTCGGTGGAGCGCGCTCTCACGCGATAGTAGGCAGCATCGGTCAGCAAGATTCCGAAAAAATTTCCGTCAATAAGGAGAGTGCATGAGAATATGGCCGGGGAAACCATACCCTCTAGGAGCGACATGGGATGGTGCAGGCGTAAATTTTGCTCTCTACTCCGAGACTGCCGAACGGGTCGAACTCTGTCTCTTTGATGCTGTCGACGCGGAACACGAAAGCGAACGGATCACGCTCCGAGAGCAGACCGACCAAGTATGGCACGTGTACCTTCCCGACATTCTGCCGGGCCAGCTCTACGGCTATCGGGTTCACGGTCCTTGGGAGCCGCGTGCAGGGCATCGCTTTAACGCCAACAAGATTCTGCTCGACCCCTATGCGAAAGCGATCGGTCGATCGCTTCGCTGGGGGGACGAAATGTTCGCCTACCGCATCGGCGACCCTGCAGAGGACCTTTCGTTTGACGATCACGACAATGCTGCGCTCGCGCCTCTGGCAAAGGTAATAGACGCCGCTTTCACCTGGGGCGATGACCGCCCCCCGGATGTACCTCAACATCAGTCTATCGTGTACGAGGCGCACGTGAAGGGACTGACCATGCGCCATCCCGAGGTCCCGGAAGAGCTTCGTGGCACCTACCTGGGGCTCGGCACCGAACCGGTCATCGACCATCTACGTCAGCTCGGCGTTACTGCAGTCGAATTGCTTCCGGTGCATCACTTTCTTCATGACCGTCACCTAATCGAGCGGGGACTGAGAAATTACTGGGGCTATAACACCATTAGCTTCTTCGCGCCGCACAACGAGTACGGCAGCGCGGAGACCTCGATGGATGTCGTCAGCCAGTTCAAGACGATGGTGAAAAACCTCCATCTCGCCGACATCGAGGTCATACTCGATGTCGTGTACAACCACACTGCCGAGGGGAATCACTTCGGACCTACGCTTTCGTTCCGCGGCATCGATAACGCCAACTACTATCGACTAAGCCCCGAGAATCCCCGCTACTACATGGACTACAGTGGGTGCGGCAACACCCTTGAGATGGGCAACCACCGAGTGCTGCAGCTTATCATGGACAGTTTGCGCTACTGGATCCTGGAAATGCATGTCGACGGGTTTCGGTTCGACCTTGCCAGCACACTCGCGCGGGAGCTGCATGAAGTCGATCGCCTGAGCGGGTTCTTCGAGATAATTCATCAAGACCCTGTCATCTCCCGAGTCAAACTTATTGCCGAACCGTGGGATTTAGGCGAAGGCGGCTATCAAGTCGGAAACTTTCCCGTGTTGTGGTCGGAATGGAACGGCAAGTATCGCGACAGCGTGCGCCATTTCTGGAAAGGAGACGGCGGAGTCGCCTCGGAATTCGCTACCCGCATTTGCGGTAGCAGTGATTTATACGAATGGAGCAATCGACGGCCTCACGCCAGCATCAATTTCATTACCTGCCACGATGGCTTCACCCTGCACGATCTTGTTTCCTTCAATCAGAAGCACAACGAAGCGAACAAAGAAGGGAACAGAGACGGCCACAACGACAACATCAGTTGGAACTGCGGGGAGGAAGGCCTAACCGGCGATCCCGGCATCATCGCGCTGCGTGAGCGAAAGAAGCGCGCGTTCTTGCTGACGTTGTTGGTTTCGCAGGGCGTACCGATGCTGCTCGCGGGCGACGAATTTTCCAACTCTCAGAACGGCAACAATAATTCCTATTGTCAGGACAACGACCTCAGCTATCTCGACTGGCGCCTCACCGAAGAGGGCCGAAGGCTCCTCGACTTCACCCGAGCAGCAATAGCGCTACGTAAGTCCGAACCGGTGCTCCAACGCCGTCGATTCTTCCATGGACAAGCGATTCGCGGCGAGGAAGCGCCGGATATTCTGTGGCTCGATCCGAATGGCGAAGAGCTTTCGGAGGAAAACTGGCAGAAACCCTACATGCGTTGCCTCGGCGTACTCCTCTTCGGTGAGCAGGTCGACGTCGACGAGCGTGGGGAAACCATCAGCGGGTCGACGCTGATAATGCTGTTCAACGCTGACCACACGCTCATTATCCCGTTCCGTTTGCCTCCCTTGCGAGGCATTTCTACGAAGTGGGAGCGGGTACTCGACACATTCGACGAACGCTTCGTCGCCGGAGAGTTTTCCAGTGGTGAAACATATCAGCTTCGCCCCTGCTCGCTTGCCGTCCTGCGGGTGGCAGTTCCAGCCGTGGAGCAGGCTGATAGTGTATACTACGGGACATCATGAGCGTCGGTCGGCAACCTGCAAACGACGCGCTCTATCGCGTCGTCGTCGAGCGGGTCTATCCGAAGCTTGATGGCGGACGCTATCCCGTCAAACGCACCGTGGGAGAGCAGCTGACGGTTCAGGCCGACATTTTTGCTGATGGGCACGACGCGATCCAGGCGGTGGTCCGCTTCCGCAAGGTGTCGGACAAGGACTGGTGGGAGGTTCCGATGCTGCTTCTTGGCAACGACCGGTGGGCGGGAACGTTCCGCATTACCGAGGAGGTGCCGTATCTCTACACGGTCGCTGCATGGATCGATCGCTTCGGCTCCTGGAAACACATGCTTGCCAAGAAGCTGGCGGCACGCCAAGCGCTTCGCAGTGAACTGTTAGAAGGAGCCGCGCTCGTTGAGGCTGCAGCCCTCAGAGCGGGCCAGAACGAGAAAGACTGGCTACGGGTGCAAGCAGAGAAGTTGCAAGACAACAGCGAGAGCGAAGCTGTCGCTGCGGCGCTTGACGATCGGTTGCAGGAGGTGATGCTGCGCTACCAACGCCGTGACGACCGAAGCGAAGCATCGCCGCCACTGATGGTTTGGGTCGACCGTCCACGCGCGCGATTCAGCGCCTGGTATGAGCTGTTCCCGCGTTCAGCGGGTACTTCTGCGGAACGAAGCGCAACGTTCACAGAAGCAGAAGCTCGGCTGGCGGATATCGCTGGCCTCGGTTTCGATGTCATCTACCTGCCTCCGATCCATCCCATCGGACAGTCGAACCGCAAAGGAAAGGACAATTCACTCGAGGCCGGTCCCACGGATCCCGGAAGTCCGTGGGCAATCGGCAGCAACACAGGGGGACATAAGGCTGTTCACCCGGAGCTTGGTACTCTTGGTGCATTCCGCCGCTTTGTCGCCCATGCGCGGGAAGTGGGACTTGAAGTAGCTCTCGACATCGCGTTTCAGTGCTCACCTGACCACCCGTACGTGCGAGAACATCCGGATTGGTTCTATCGTCGTCCGGACGGAAGCATACACTACGCCGAGAATCCCCCGAAGAAGTACCAAGACATCTATCCGCTGAACTTCGAATGCGAGGACTGGCAAGCCCTGTGGCAGGAGCTACTGAGCGTTTTCCTGCACTGGGTTGAGCAAGGAGTTCGAATTTTCCGTGTCGATAATCCGCACACCAAACCATTCTCCTTCTGGGAGTGGGTCATCCGCGAGGTTCATGCAATCGACCCCGGCGTCATCTTTCTTTCAGAGGCATTCACCAGACCGAAGCGAATGGCGAACCTCGCCAAGCTGGGCTTTACCCAGTCGTACACGTATTTTACCTGGCGAACGACTAAACAAGAGCTGGCCGAGTACCTTACCGAACTCACTCAAGGAGAACAGTCCGAGTTCTTCCGCCCAAATTTCTTCACCAACACGCCCGATATCCTACCGCTCGGGCTGCAAACCGGGGGGCCGGGCGCGTTCAAGATCAGGCTGGTGCTCGCAGCGACCCTGAGTTCGAATTACGGCATCTACAGTGGCTTCGAGCTTTGCGAAAGCGAAGCGGTGCCCGGTAAAGAAGAGTATCTCCATTCCGAGAAGTACGAGATCAGATCGCGAAACTGGCGCGCTCCCGGCAATATTCGTCCACTCGTATCGCAGGTGAATGCGCTGCGAAGGGAGTATCGTGCTCTCCAATACACGAACAATCTTCTCTTCTGCGATATAGACAGCACGGAGATGCTTGCCTACCTCAAGCTCGATCCCGCCAATGAACGTCATCTTCTGATCGTCGTGACCTTGCACCCCTTCCAGAGCAGGGAAGCGACGATAACCGTTCCTCTGGATCGATTGGGCCTTCGTCGGCACGACTCGCTCAATCTCTGGGATCGCTTATCGGACCAAACATTTCTCTGGCACGGTCCTCATAACTACGTCCGCCTCGATCCGATGCTACCTGCGCACATAATGGAGGTGACTCGATGAGTGCTCAGCCATATCGCTCAGTCTCGATGGATCGAGATCCGCTGTGGTATAAAGACGCGGTAATCTACCAAACCCATGTGCGGTCGTTTTACGATAGTAACGGCGACGGGATCGGTGATTTCATCGGCTTGACCGAGAAACTTGATTATCTTTCCAAGCTCGGGATCTCGGCGCTGTGGCTGCTGCCGTTCTATCCATCGCCTCGCAAGGATGACGGGTACGACATTGCCGACTATCGCGGCATTCATCCCGAGTACGGCACAATCAGGGACTTTCGGCTGTTTCTGCGCGAGGCGCACCGCCGAGGCATTCGAGTCATTACGGAACTGGTCATCAACCACACTTCCGACCAACATCCGTGGTTTCAGTCAGCTCGCCGCGCGCGACCGGGTAGTCCCAAGCGGGACTTCTATGTTTGGAGCGATACCGACCAGAAATTTCAACAGACCCGGATTATCTTTTGCGACACGGAATCCTCCAACTGGACCTGGGACCCGGTGGCGAACGCCTACTTCTGGCATCGCTTCTACTCGCACCAACCTGACTTGAACCTGAACAACCCCCGTGTGGTGCAGGCGGTAATCAAGGTCCTCAAGTTCTGGCTGGACATGGGGGTGGACGGAGTGCGACTTGATGCGGTTCCCTATCTCTGTGTTCGAGAAGGCACCAACAACGAGAATCTTCCGGAAACGCACGAGGTCATTCGGCAGCTACGAAGCTTCGTCGATCGAAACTATCCCGACCGGATGTTGCTTGCGGAAGCGAATCAGTGGCCTGAAGATGTACGCCCCTACTTTGGCGACGGTGACGAATGCCATATGGCGTTTCACTTCCCGCTGATGCCGCGCATCTTCATCGCACTCCGTCGAGAAGATCGACACCCGATCGTCGACATCATCGAGCGCACTCCGGAGATTCCGCCAAGCTGCCAATGGGGGCTGTTTCTTAGAAACCACGACGAGCTGACACTCGAAATGGTGAGCGAGGATGAGCGCGACTACATGTATCGGGAGTACGCTCAAGACCCCCGAATGCGCTTGAATTTGGGCATTCGTCGACGACTCGCACCGTTAGTCGAGAACAGCACCCGTCGCCTGGAGATGCTCACCGGTCTTCTGTTCTCCTTCCCCGGCTCGCCGATTATGTATTACGGGGATGAGCTCGGCATGGGTGACAACGTGTATCTCGGCGACCGCCACGGAGTGCGCACGCCCATGCAATGGTCATATGACCGCAATGGCGGTTTCTCCAAGGCGGACCCTGCTCGCCTCTACTTGCCGACGGTCATGGATCCCGTCTACGGCTTTCAAGCTGTCAACGTTGAAGCGCAAGAGAGAAACCCTTCCTCCCTGCTTAACTTTGTACGGCGGCTTGTTTCGTTGCGTCGCCAGTATAAGGCGTTTGGCCGCGGACGATTTGAGTTTCTTCACCCCGCAAATCGTAGAGTGCTCGCCTACCTCCGCGAATTCGAGGACGAGGTTATTCTCTGCATCTGCAATCTGTCTCGTTTCACGCAACCAGCCGAGCTCGATTTGGGGCGCTTTCGCGGATGGACTCCGATGGAACTCATCGGCCGGACGGAGTTTCCGCCTATTGGCGAGCTTCCCTATTTTCTTACGCTAAGCCCGCATTCGTTTATGTGGTTCAAACTTGAACCTGAGCCGCAACCGCTATCGACGAGCCTGTCAAAGCTGCCGGATGGACTCACACCGGCCACGATACTGCTGGACCACTCGCAGCAGGAACTCTTTGAACGACAACAGCTCCCCCTCGAAATTCAAGAAGTGCTATTGGAATATGTCACGCGACAACGCTGGTATCAGGGTAAGGCGAAAAACCTTATTACGGCTGAGATACGAGAAGCCGTAAAGATTGGCGCTCACTGCTATTTTCTGTTCCTGGATGCTTCCTACGACGATGCTACCTGCGAGCGGTATTTTTTACCGGTCCGCATGGCATTCGGATCGGCGGCAGAAGAGCTCGTCGATCGCATGCCGGAGAAGATAATTGGCGTACTTCGAACACCAACCGAGGGGGGTGTGCTCGTGGACGCTCTTTTTGAGCGGCGATCCTGTCAGTTGCTTCTGGCAGCGATGCAGAACGAACGCCGATTCGAAGCGGGCCACATCATGCGCGTCCACGGCCATAAGCTCGAAATGTTGGACCAGGTTGTGGGACAGCGAGCTGTCGCTCCCATGCGGGCAATTGCGAAGGAGCAAAGCAACACCTCTCTTGTCTTCGGAGAACAGCTGATACTGAAAGCATTTCGGAATCTGCGTATCGGTGTCAATCCCGAACTCGAGATAACCAGATACCTCAGTGAGCAGTCGAGCTTTCGGAATATTCCTCAGCTCGCTGGTTGGATCGACGGTATTTTCTCGGATGGGGCTACCGCTACACTGGTAGTGCTACAAGAATTTGTCGAGAATCACGGCGACGGTTGGAGCTATATACTCGAGCAGTTAGAGCGCTTCTACAATGAGCTAGATCCGGCAGCTATCGCGGCCGCCGAGGATGCGAGTCGTTCGTATTTACCCGCTCGCGATATCGATGTCCCTGTTCCTCCGGAACTCGTTCACCTCCTGGGCAGCTTCGGAGCGGAAGTTGCGCTGCTCGGTCAGAGAACTGCCGAACTTCATCTTGCACTTGCCCGAGCGACCGACGACTCGGCATTCCAGCCGGAACGTATTACCACCGCTTACATTCAAAATGTCGCGACAGTTATTCTTGGCAGAATCACTGCAGCGATTCGTCGGCTGGGCAGTGAACGCTTGCCGACGCAAGATCCCAGCGCCTTGACCGAGCGCTTGTTGGCGTCCAGTGGCGCCGTAAGCGACAGCGTGCATGCGCTCGAGGATGAGCTCTCGAGCGCACTCCAGACGCGCGCGTCCTACGCAATTCGCTATCATGGAGACTTCCATCTCGGACAGGTCATGAAGGTGCGCGAGGATTTCTATATTTTTGACTTTGAGGGTGAACCTCTCCTACCATTGGAGGAGCGCCGTCGAAAGCACTCCCCGCTCAAGGACGTTGCGGGCATGCTTCGGTCTTTCAGCTATGCAGGATACGCTGGGGCGGCCTCGCGAGGCTCAGAACACGCTTCAACGCATGAGAGCGCCGAACTCGGGGCTCGCGGCTCGGCGGTTTGGGTAAAGGCGGTAAGCGCCCAGTTCCTCGCAACGTATCGAGAAACTTGTCGAGCATCGAATATCTTGAATAGTGCGGCAGAGGATTTTAGCAAGCTGCTACACCTGTTTTTGCTCGACAAGGAGTTTTACGAACTGGACTATGAAATTGCCTACAGGCCGTCATGGATACACATACCGCTCAAGGGAATTCTCGAACACATCGAGAAGCGCCCCGCATAGGGCTGCTGACGGAGTACGACCTCCACCTCCTCGGGGAGGGAAGCCATTTAGAGAGCTATCGTAAGCTGGGGGCGCATCCCCTTGCCGCCGGCACCGGAGCCGGCTTCGGAGTATGGGCACCGAATGCGACGTACGTCTCGGTCATCGGTGACTTCAACGGCTGGGACCGCAAGGCTAGCCCGCTCCGCTCGAGTGATGCCGGAGTGTGGCATGGCGTCGTCGATGCCGCTTCTGTCGGCACTCGCTATAAGTACTACATCGAGAACCGGCACACCGGCTTTCAGGGCGAGAAAGCGGATCCTTACGCGTTTGCAGCGGAACTGCGTCCCAATACGGCCTCTATCGTGCACGATATTTTCGGCTATCAATGGTCGGATCATGCATGGATGGAGCAGCGCCCACGGCGGAACATTCTTGAAGAACCGCTCCTTGTCTATGAACTGCATCTTGGTTCGTGGAAGCAGCGCGACGGACGCTGGCTGACCTACCGCGAACTCGCGGACGAGCTACCGGCGTACATCCATGAGATGGGCTTTACGCATGTCGAGCTACTGCCGATCACAGAACATCCCTATGATGCTTCCTGGGGATACCAGACAACCGGTTACTTTGCGCCAACAAGCCGCTTCGGCTCACCGGAAGATTTCAAACACCTTGTCGAGCGCTTCCACGAATACGGCATCGGCGTCATTCTCGATTGGGTACCCGCGCATTTCCCGACGGACGCCCACGGCCTCGCCTATTTCGATGGGACCCACCTCTATGAGCACGCCGATCCACGCCAGGGCGCGCATCCGGATTGGGGTACGTATGTGTTTAACTTTGGCCGCCGCGAAGTAGCGAACTTCCTGCTTTCCAGCGCGCTCTTTTGGCTCAAGGAGTATCACATCGACGCACTTCGCGTGGATGCGGTCGCCTCGATGCTCTACTTGGACTATTCGCGGAAAGAAGGAGAGTGGATCCCGAACCGGTTCGGGGGCCGCGAAAATTTGGAAGCCATCGACTTTCTCCGACGCTTCAATTTGCTGTCCTACCAAGAGGCTGCCGGATCATTCACCGCGGCAGAAGAGTCGACTGCCTGGCCCATGGTTTCGCGGCCGACGTACACCGGCGGCCTCGGCTTCGGCTTCAAGTGGAATATGGGCTGGATGAACGACACTTTGCGTTACATGCGAAATGACCCGGTGCACCGCTGCTACCACCACTCTGAGCTGACGTTCGGACTACTGTATGCTTTCACCGAGAACTTCATCTTGCCGCTCTCCCATGACGAGGTTGTCCACGGCAAGGGCTCGCTTCTTTCGCAGATGCCGGGAGATACGTGGCAGAAGTTTGCAAACCTCCGACTTCTGTTTGGCCATATGTATGCTCATCCGGGAAAGAAACTGCTCTTCATGGGAGCAGAGCTGGGAGACTGGGATGAATGGAACTACGCTCGAGGTCTACATTGGCATCTACTCGACTACCCCTTGCATCGCGGCATGCAACGTTGGGTCCGAGACTTGAACTTGACGGTTCGTGCTCATCCTGCGCTGTACGCAGCCGATACCGTGCCCGAAGGCTTTGAGTGGATTGACTGCACCGATCATGCCCAAAGCGTTATTAGCTCAATCAGACGCTCTCCGAAGCACAATGATACAATCCTGGTCGTCAGCAATTTTACACCTGTGGTCCGGTCGAACTACCGAATCGGCGTACCCTGCGGAGGACGCTGGACGGAGCTGCTCAATAGCGACAAAGACATCTATGGCGGCAGCGGGCAGGGGAACGGTGATTCAGTGCTTGCAGAAGAACGCGGCTCCCACGGTCGCCCGCACTCACTCGTCCTGAACCTTCCGCCTCTTGGAACCCTTTTGTTTAAGCCGGAGGGGTATTTTTAGTCGGAGGGGTTTGATTGAGCCGGACAGGCATCTTTCGGGGGCGGACCGAAGTAGTTGGGCTGCCCCTCCTCGGTCTCTGCATATCTTCTTGTTCCGCCACGCTTCCGGCGTGACAAGATATCCCCAATCAATTATGAGGATCGGCTAACGCTATCTTCAAATCGGTAGGGGCATATGCGCACAATGGCCAGGGGCTGCCTTGAGTTGCTGCTACTTTGGGCAGTCACCGCTTTCGGTTTGTACACATACTACCACGGTCGGTTTGAACCGCCGGGGTACCTCTACGGAGCTCTTGGCGGGGGCTTCGCCATTGCATGCGCCTGGGGGCTGCTACGTAATAGCTTTCTCGCATTCAAACAACGACGGCTTGTTTCCGCGACAACCCGCGGCTCACGGCCTGAAGACGGCCGGGTCTTTGCTGCCGTCGGGCGCGCGCGTGCCCTCGGATCTCCGCTGGTCACGCCATTCTAAAAGCAAAGGGCGGTAATTGCAGGCTTCGAGTTCTTCCGCGAGTATCAAACGCGGGTCAACAAGCGCACCGAAACGGCGAAGGAGATGTACGCCAGCGGCTACGCAATGTGCCCTTGGGCAGTGAGTGACGGCGTGACCGACATCAAAGTCCTCGGGTTTCCTGTTCCGGATACCTTTCCGGAAGAACGCTGGGACGCAGAGCTGTATGCCGCGGAGATTCGCCAGTACATGCAGCAGACCCGGTTTACCAAGCTTTCGAAATTCGCCGTGACAACGATGCTCTCGAAGATGAAAGAGCTTTTGCTGGAGGATGACGGCGCGCTCCGAGAAGACTGGCTGTTCGAGGATGCTGAAGACGTGCTGCAGCGCGAGAGCTTTCGTGGGCTCTACTGCATGGAGCAGATTGTAGCCGAAGATGCAGAGGTCTGTGTCATTGGCACCTACTCTGCCCAGAAGCGCGGGCTGGTGCAGGATCTGAGCACCGGCGGCTTGCAGATTCTTCCCGGGGGAAGTGCTGCTGCGCTCCATTCACTTCGGGCACGCGGAGTCTGGTACTTCATCTTCTCGCTCATGTTTCTCGCCGCGGGTAGCATCGGATCGTACTACGTGCTGCAGCTTCGTGAAACGCGCGACCCCGAAGTAGTAGAAAAGCACGAGGAGCGATTTCTTGTTGCGCTTGAGCAAAATGACTTGCTTGCAGCTGAAGAAGCGTTAGCCCGGGGTATCTCCCCCAATCTTATCGACCCCACTAGCTCTCAGGCGCTCCTTCGCGTTCGCTCGGTAGAGATGCTGCGCCTGCTCACTTCATACGGTCTTCAACTTAATCAGGCCGACACCTACGGCAACACTCCCCTTGCTGCTGCGTTTCATAAGAAAGCATGGCCGCTGTTCGATATGCTGCTCGCCGCTGGAGCAGACCCCAACGACTTCAACCGCATCTGGCAGACCACCGCTGCAGAGAACGCCTATGACAGGGGTCAGTTCGAACTCTATGACCGTTTGCTGCAGCTCGGTGGCAAGGCGGATGTAGTGCCTCGTGAAGCGGCATACTTCCACCGAGACGATCCAGAGAAGCTACTGGACGTGATCGAGCAG
>JAGRAW010000079.1 GCA_020434415.1 Bdellovibrionales bacterium | reverse complement strand
ATCGACACGGGGGTTGCATATCGCTCGCAGAGCTCAAGGCACCGCCGGGTCAGCGCATAGTGTGCCTCGAGCGGTTGGTAGCAATCGGTGTTTCCGGAGAAGACAATCAGGTCTCTTTGCCAAGTACGAGAGCGAAATTTCTGTTCTAACAACGAGGGCGCATTGACCTTGACCACGATTTTTTTTTTTTAGTCAGAACCGCTACCCCAGTCAAGATACTGATGTGAGGGCCTGGCATAGCAGTAAGCGCATGCGTGAAAGCACCCCCGGTAAGGGTTGACGCTATAGCGAAAACCGAGGTCGGGACTCTTGTTTTCCGTCACCACCGTTTTGGCTTGCTCCTCGAATACCTCCAGGCGAAGCTCAGGCGGTAGATCCAACCATTCTACGGTCTGGGAGTGAAACCGATTTGGTGGGTTGTGAATGCGGCGGAGCATATCGTTGCTGACCGGAGCGGCAGATTGCTGAAGAAGGTAGTTTACCACGGCGCGTCCAATGAGACGTAGAGCGGTGGCCAAAAAATGTGAGGGCAGACACGTGACTTCTTGCGTTGGGCGGAATTCGGAGCGACATCGACGAAAGGCACAACGTGGTCGTCGAAATGAGCGGAAGGAGCGGGAGGGCGCTGCCGCCACACGTCACTGGCTTGGCGAAGGTAGTGCTGGGCAGGAAAGCCTATTGCTTGAACTCGAGCCGATCGCCTATGTGCTCGACCAAGCCGTCGCGTCAATTTCCACCGCGGTAGCGCATCGACTTTCCCTGCGCCACGAAAAACCATTCGCTGTGCTTGTTCCCCCGGCGGGGTCCGTGGGCTGGCAGCTAGGCTATTTGATTAAGCGATTCAACGTATACTTATGCGCGGATCCGACGGATGACCATTCGCAAGAAGCTGCTGATCGCTTCGGCGCGAAGCTCATTCGCGGTGAATTTGACGCAGAGCTCGAACATGAGATCGGGTTTTTTCTTTTCGGCGGTGCGGAGTGGGAGGACCGAAATACTTTCGCTTTTGCCGTGCGGCAGGCCCAAGCGTGTACGGCGGACGACGGAATCGTTTCGGCCTTACTGCTTGGTGAGCGAACTATCGGTGCTAGTGGGGCCTGCGAGACACGAGTGCTTTGGAGCGATGGCTCGTCGAGTGCTATGGCCGAGCTCGGGGGGCTCTCAGGATTTACCTTGGGTGTGCCGATAAGCACTCATACGGTTGAGCTCACGATGGCAAATGCATTGGATTCCGGCCGGATGAGCGCCTTCCTTAAGCGAAATAGGGCGTATTTTGGTCGGGAAACAAGGGAAATGCTAGCAAACCGCATTCGCGACGAAGACTTTTGTCAGCATTTTCAGGATGTATCCGTTCGGCATGCTCAGGATACACCCACTCGTCTTGCGATTCTTGTCAGTTGGAGCCACTAGGCACTTATGAAACTCTTCAACTTCCCCGCTTTTCTCCTCGTCTGTTTGGGATCGGTCATTCCGGATTTGCTCCAGCTGCTATTGAAGTATGGCAACCGAACTCATTTGTTCCCATATGAAGTGCGCCCTTATCTCGCTTATGCTTCCAGCGTTCCCTGGGCGGGCATCGTATTTGGAATCTTTTTTTCGGTACTGTGCAGGCTCGCATTTCCGGCGAGCACAAAAATTCGGCTCGACGAGATAGCGGGATTCACCCTGATTTGTCCGCTGGTGCAGTTCATGACACCAATGTTCGCGATGTTCGCGTCTCCGTTTCTGGAGTCGCTCAACGTCGCCCCTGTTCTACTCGCGCAACTGCTCTATGCTTTCTTCCTGGCGCTGCTGGCAAAGGGAATTCTTGGCCTGGAGGCTCTGGGGATGCTGGAAATACTCCTGGTCGCTTTTATTGGAATGGCCGCCACCGCCGCAAACTTCATTCCCGGACTGCCGTTTTATCCGATTCAGGTCTGGTATCTGCTAGTCGGCGGGGCCATGGGCTTTTTCAGCGCTCGACAAATGAACTGAGCAAGCGATCGCAAGACAGATTGCGGTTAAGCTTTAAATCGCGTGGACGTAATCGCAGGTGGTTCGCGCGGCGTCGGTGAAGCGTTGGTCTTGGAGGAGACTGCGGCGGAAGCGGACGGGGCCGTTCAGGTCGAACAGTGGGACAAGGGCGGCTTGATCGTTCCAGGGTTCGTTTCCTAGACCCTCGTCAATGGTCTGCCGCACGCGGTCTTTCATGCGATTTTTTTCGGCGCGTCGTAGCCTTCTTACTACGGTGTCCAGCACCATCCGAGTCTCGCCGTTTTGCACCATGATGGCCTCGATGATGCGCTCTACCAGGGTGGAGAGTTCGGCATTGGTGAGCTTGCGTTCAGCAACGCCTAGATCGTGTAACGCGTTTGAGGCGAATACCATCAGGGTGAACAGTTCCTCGAATACTTGGATGACTTTCAGGGGATGCTCGAGACGCTGTAGCCCGAGAGCGATACGAGCAACCTGACGACACAACAGCACATGATCTCGTTGCCGCTCATCCTCATCGAAGCATGACCAACCGTCATCCAGAATGCCGCAAGCAAGGCGAGGGGAGAACGGGCTTGGTGCTCTGCCGATCGCGGGACGTTGGGCGATCACTGAGGCAATGAACTGGGGGATTTCTCCACCCGGCAGCTTGAGATGGTAGATGAGATTCTGCAGGCTCTCGCGGTCGAGTTCCTCCTCGGCACCGACGTCGAGCACTAGTTCTTCGATCAGTCTACTGGAGAAAAACACCAGTCTACTCTCCGTGAGCTTCTGAGCGCGGCATCCAATGCCTGACGCTCTCGACGCCGGAGACCGGATCTCTCCGACGACTATCCGCTTTGAAAACCCTGGCCTACCGCTGTTGCCGAGGCAAGCCAAACCATGAAGCGACGCAGCGAAGCCACGTACACTACTTCTTATTATAACCGCCGAAAAAGCCCACGCAAAGAGGAGAATAGCGTCCGTCAAGGTATCTACGACCGAACGAGTGCTCGGTCGCGGACAATTGTGAGCCCGCAACGCCTAGAAGCGCGGGAGGGGCAGGAGATTGCTGTTATCCGGGTCGATGCTCATCTGCCGGAGCAGGGCGCTCCGGCCATCCAGGGTCTACCAATAGCGTTCGATATGGATGTTTCCCGGCTCCTTTTTCTTGTGGAGCTGAAATCCCCGGCTTTCTAACAGGGTCTGGGTTTCATCGATCATCGCAGGATTACCGCAAAGGAAAACCTGGCAATCATCCGGCACAAAGGCGCTGCCGACCACCTTTTCGTAGGTGCCGTCGGTCAAGATGGTTCCGACACGGCCGCGACGCCCTTGCCATGTAGAGCCTTCCGGTTCCCTCGTGAGCGAGGAGATATAGAAAAAGTGAGGATCGGATGCCGCAAGGTCTTCCAACTCTCGACGGTAGCCGAGGTCCCGTTCGTAGCGAGCGCCATGGATGATCGTGAAACGGCGCCACGGCGGATTCTCTTGGCCATAGGTGCGGTGCATCGAGAGAAACGGAGCCAGACCGGTGCCCGTTGCGATCATCACCAAGTCCTTCCCCGGTGGAACAGGGTCAAGGGTAAACTTCCCTTTCACCTTCGGGTTCATCCAGATCCGATCGCCGACGCCGAGTTTCCATAGCTTCGGGGTGAGATAGCCGTCACGCACCAGGACGATATAAAATTCCAGGCCGCGAGTGTCACCCTTGGCTGAGGCGATGGAGAACTGTCGACGCACGAGCTTCGCCGGCGGAGCCGACGGATCTAGCGGTGGCTCGATAATTGCCACTTCGGCGTACTGCCCAGGGTCGAAATCGTATATCGTCCCGGCGTCATCCGGCTGAATTCGAATCGCGCTTAGCTCGGGATTGAAATCCTCTCGCGCGACGATAGTCGCGTTATGTTGATACTCTGCCATAGTTCAATAATCAGTGCGTCCGACTGGCCCGACACGAGGGTATGCAAATGGGTTCTGGACAAGCACCGGTCGAGTAGCATAGTGCGAGGTTGACGTAAACTGAGCGTTTGCCAGCCGCTATGGAGTCTCGGATTCTCCAACTACTTCTTCCGCCGCGCCTTTTCCTTCCGCACCATTGTCTTCTGCGGTGCTGTCCGGCTCGATGGGGTCTCCGAACTCATCCAGCTCGAGTCCTTCCTCCTCAAACTCCTCTTCCGGGTAGGGCTTATCGTGAATCTCCTCGTAGCGCACTTGATAGTAGGTCTTACGCAGGAAGCCGTAGTAATCGAGAGAGGCGGATTTCGCTGTTCTCACAGCGTCCAGCAGATCGGCCCGGGTGTTGATGACCTCGAGCGCGGTGAGTCCGGTCGAGAGCCACATCGCGGTCTCCCGATCAATACCGTACACCGTAAAGTAATACGTCGGATCCAAGAAGAACCCGCCGATGCGGCCCACTGCATCGCGAACAGTGGAGGGGCCGAGCAACGGCAGCACTAGATAAGGTCCCGGACCGACGCCGTGATAGGCGAGGGCGGTTCCGAGATCCTCGTAGTGAGGTTCGAAGCCCATAGGCGCGGCGGGGTCGAACAATCCTCCGATACCTACGGTCGAGTTAATGAGAAAACGGACGGTGTGGTTACCGGCTTGGCCGAATTTGAGTTGTGCGACGTCGCTAATCAACAGCACCGGATACCGCAAATTGTCGAAGAAATTGCCGACGCTCCGTTGTACGGGTCGCGGCATGATGAAGTCATACCCTTTGGCGATCGGCTCGAGGAGATATACGTCGACGGTGTCGTTGAAGGTGAAGACGCCTCGATTGAATCCCTCCCAAGGATCTGAGACTTCTTCGGGTGTCTGCGCGAGCACAGACGCCGCCAGACCGCATAGCAAGCAGAAGTGCAACAGTAATCGAGAGAGACGGAGCTGCGAACGCATCTGAGTAATCCTTATTTTATACTGAGGGATTGTGCTGTTGCCGTGCGGGTCTGCAGTTTCCAGCTATTGCCGTGCAACACTACTAGAAATAATCCCAAATAAACAGAAATGGGTGCCTACCGGTATCGCGACGACTCCTCAACAGAAGCCATCTCGCGATGCGATTTCGTCACCGTTAGGGTGGACAACCGCCGGTAGGCCAAGAAGCGGAGCCGGTCGAGTGCATGGCGCGGGCTTGCCGCCGATTTAGAAAATAGCTACATTCAGAAGCTGTGTAATTTCACTGCTTTCGGTGCACGGTAATGTTCAATCACGAAGAACTCAAGGTCTTTTTTCAGGGCAAAATTGTTGATTTCAAGGACGCTACGATTTCTGTGGCGAATACCGGGTTTTTGTACGGCTTGGCAGTGTTTACCGGAATGCGGGCGCACTACAACGAGCAACAGCAAAAGCTGTTCTTGTTCCGGCCTGAAGATCACTACCGGCGCTTTCGCTTTGCCTGCAAGTTGATGCGCTACGAGCAGTTTCTAAAGAACTACGACTACGACCGCTTTCTCGGTGTCCTCCTCGAACTGCTTTCGGTCAACAATATTGAGCAAGATGTCTACGTTCGGGTAACGAACTACTCCGATGAAAATCGGGTGACGCCGAAGTTTGTGGAGTATAAAGATGCGCTGACGATGTTTCTCTATCCGCTCGGAGACTACGTGCCGACGGGCGGGATGCGCTGCAAAGTGTCGAGCTATACTCGATCGGAGGACAATGCGATTCCGGCTCGTGCGAAGATCAACGGGATCTACGTCAACACGGCGTTTGCTAAAACCGAGGCGCTTCTGAACGGCTACGACGAGGCGATCTTCTTGGACAAGAACGGTCACGTTGTCGAAGGCAGTGCGGAAAATATCTTCCTCGTGATCGACGGCAAACTCGTTACGCCGGCAGTCTCCGATAACATCCTCGAAGGTATCACACGGCGTACGGTCATCGACATCGCCCAAGACGAAGGGATCGAAGTCGTCGAGCGGACGGTTGATCGGACTGAACTCTACAAGGCCGACGAGGTCTTTCTCACCGGTACCGGCGCGAAAGTCAGCCCCGTCGTGGAGATCGATAAGTACGCTGTCGGCAATGGTACTGTCGGGCCTATCGCCGCTAAAATCCAGGAAACCTACATGGCCGCGGTTCGTGGCGAACTCGAACGCTATAAACACTGGCTCGTCGACGTGTACGACCGTTAATCGCCGGTTTATTTTGCAACCCCGGAGCCTTTGTTTGGCCATGCGTAGTGGACGCAGCAAAAGTGGTATCGAGCAGCCGTGCGTTTTGCACAGCCAGGTCGGCTGCGCGATACCTACTATTTGTCGGGCAAGTCCTTTCAGTGAAAGAGTCGGTTAAAAAGCCACATTGCACTGGGCCGATGAAAACTCCAGCGGCCAGTCCGTGGAGGGCGTCTCTTGTCGAGAATGGTAGGCAACCACTCGTTGAATTTCGTCGAGCTCAGCCCCCTGGCTGTACCAGCCGGTGACTAGCTCGGCAAAATTCCCGTGGGCTATCTTCTGCTGCACGATATCAGCGTGCGGCTGAAGCTCCGCTTTGGTGAAACCATTGCCGAGATACCACTGCATGGCCTTGTGCAGCATGACCTGACAGACGTCGGCCATGGTCGGTTCACCGTCGAAGCCGGGGAACTTTCCACGAGCCTGCAAGCCAAAGCGCGTCGCTTCGTGCAGATTGCGTTGAGCATTCCCGTAGCCAAACTCGCTCAGACCGTCCGGCCAATCAGCAAGGTAAGCCTCGATAAAGCCCAGGGTCGCGAACGTCAATGCGACCGTGTCCGCGACCGGATGGGACTCAAAGATGCGAAACTCATCCTGGAGATGCGTTCGCGGGCACCGTATCCGGAGATCTGCAAAGGAGAGTCCAAGCAGATGGTTCAGGAGCTTGAGCGGGTCGGACCGTACTTCTTCCGAAGGGCGCCGAAGCAAAGGAACCTCGCCTCGGAGGGCGTGAGCGATAACATCCGCGATGTCACCACATTCGCACATTCCGCCGGGAGCGAGTGGGTATACGTTTCGATGGTCCCCGTAAATGGATAAGGGAAAGACGTGGTAGCGCGTCGACTGCCAGCCCGTAAGTTTGCCGTTGAAAAACGGCGTTCCGGCTGCAAGCGCCATCAATGGCGCAGCCAGAGCGATTTGCGCGCGCCGACGGGGAAGCCACCGATCGAACGTACTGCTGGTATTGAGATGGATGCCGGCCACCAATCCTTCGTGCGGAACACCAATACGAATTGGTAATCCGCTGGGTGTTTCCATTTCACTTCGCTCGTATTCCGACAGCTTCCGACACTGGTCCCACACCTCCCAATAGGTGCCGGGTTTCGTCGGATGATTGGTCAAGACTCTCGGTGCTCCGGCGTCAGGATTGCCATAGTTTTCATACAGCAATTGTTCAACTTCGTCGGGTAACGTGAAAGGCATTCCAGCCATCAATACGTCGACGTCCTGACGAGCTGCATATGCGCAAATCTTGCTGTTTGCGGCTCGCAACACTCCCAGGCAGCGATCAAAGCAGCCCGGCTGGAAGACGAACGGATCCGTCACCAACTCGAGTACGCTTTGGAGAAATTCTCCGGTGAGCGTGCTTCCCTGGACTTGACAGTTCTCCACGAAATCGTCGCCCAGAAGGGCTAACGATCCATCCGGCCGTAAGAGCGACATTTCCAATTCCAAGCCGAAGCACTCATCGACCTTCATGGTTCGGTAGGCCGGGATAAGTTGCTCTTTGACGAGAGGGAGAATTGCGTCATGGATCTCGGGCAAGTCTCGAAAACGCTGAATCATGGTCGACTCCTTTCGGGGGTCTGTTGAAAACCTCTTCAAGTAAACCTGCACACACGGCAGCTCGAAGCCTCCGCGGCGATAGCCGAGGCTTCGAGTGTAAATCGCACTACACATTGCGGGAAATCTAGCAGCCTGCTGAGCTGGGATTCGGAGAGAAAGATCTTCAATGCCCCAGATATCGGAGCGTTTCCCACTATAAGCTGAACTTATCAATTCGAAAAGGACAGTCCTGATGAGAATTTTGGGTTACTTCTCAAGGAGTTTCCCGTTTCACCCGATATCTACTGTCGAGGCAGAGGTATTCCTCACCGTCCTAGTATGGCGATTTTAGCTAGGGCACTGAAAACAATGATGTTTTTCGGTTTCGAAGCCGAGGTTCTTTAGGGATGAGCATTGTGAGGCTATTTGCAGATGCCGCGACCGGGGCGCTCAGTCCCGCTAGGGTCACGCCTGCCGCAAGTCCCCGTCCCGCCCAGGTGCAGCGCCCGGCTGCAGCCCCGAACGAAGACGCGGCGGTTATTTCCCTATCCAGCGCGGCAATCGAATTCGCAGGAACTCTTCCCGAGCGTCCGGCAGTTCCTCCGACCGTGAGAGCGCCTGACGCTACACAACAAACGCCAGTCACTGCACAACAGGCTCCGACCCAAGCCTCGGACGAAGAGCAAACCGCACAGCAACGCGACGCTCGTGCCGATTCCCAGGCTTCGACCTTCCTGGCTCAAGCACAAGCCGAGCTGCAGCGAGCAGCTACCGCGACCGCTTCAGGTCCTCGACAAAGGGAAGTAGTTGAAGACGGGGTCTCGGATGCCCAGGATGGCTTTGGGGTTTCGCCTGAAGCTAGCCAAGAATCGACCGAGTCGTTCAGCGGAAGGCCGGTCGGGGGAAATGCTCGTGCCTTTCAAGCGGCTATTTCCGCCCTCGCGCAGCAGCGCCCTGTCGGTTCCGGGCTAGACATTCAAGCCTAAACGAGCGATCTGATTCAGATGAAATAGTGACTGAACGTTGCTATGCCTCAGCGGTATGGCAGGTGCACCGCAGTAGAATTACATCACCGGGCCTTTTACGGCCCGATATCTTGAACTTAGACAGGATGCTGCGGCCAGCGTCCCGAACATCAACGATAAGGACCCGCGTACATGACCACGGACCAGCTTCCTGCACTGAACCGCTCGGCAGCTCTCGAACGAATGGGCGGTGACGAAGAGATCTATCAAGAGGTGTGGGAGGTCTTCTCCGACGATGTCCCGACACAACTCGAGGAGCTGAAACGCCTGCTTCAGGCAAACGAACGGCAAACGGCCGAGCGCATCGCTCATTCTTTGAAATCTGCAGCCGGCAATGTGGGGGCGGAACAGATGAGTCGTACCGCAGCCGAGCTCGAGAAGCGAATGTCCAGCGCTCCTAACGAAGATCTCAATGGACTATTCGACTCGCTCAAGCAAAAATTCGAAGAGGTTCTGCGGCTGGGGACTTGCTGAATGTTCGGAGTATGTCGATGAAAATACTAATCGTGGAAGACGACGAAACCAATAGGAAATTACTTGAGCGCTTCCTCTCTCCATTCGGAGAGATTCGGCATGCTCACTGCGGACAGAGTGCTCTAGAACGGTTCAAGGAAGCGCATCAGGCGGACTCGCCATTCGATCTAATTTGCCTGGATATCATGATGCCCGAGCTTGATGGTCATACCGTGCTGAAAGCGATTCGTTCGTACGAGACTGAATTCGGCAAGGAAGGCGCAAAAGTGATAATGACGACATCACTCGATGATTCGTCCAACGTCTTGGGCGCCTTCAAGAGCGGGTGTGAGGCCTATGTGGTGAAGCCAATAGACCGCCAGACACTCATTCATGAGATGCAAAAATTAGGGCTTGTTGCCGGCGAACCTGCACTTGCCGAGCGGCGCTAATTGCCTGACCAAGTCCTTTATTATGCCTTCGGCGGGGCCCTACACGTATCCCTCCGGCGAGATGTTCCTCACAACCGGCGCCGCCCCAGGCGAGATAGTTTAGTGCTAAAGTAAACTATCAGGAACTACTTCAGTCTTCCTCTCGGAGTGCCGAAAACAGCTATAGCGTCAGGATTCAGGCGCTTGAGAGCACTTCCGAGAGCAAATCGATGAGTTTTGATTCAGAGCGACCTTTCCAGCTAGAGGAGCTTTTCTTCTCGATTACGGACCTTCACGGGAAGATCAAGGTCGGCAACGAGGTATTCGCGAGGGTTAGCGGTTACGAGGCTGACGAACTTCGCGGGGCTCCCCACAGCATCATCCGGCACCCGGACATGCCGCGCTGTGTATTCAAGTTACTATGGGATCGGATTCAGGCCGGTCAGTCCATCGCGGCCTATGTCAAGAACCGCGCCAAGGACAATAGCTACTACTGGGTGATGGCTTTTGTTTCCTGCATTCCCGAAGGATACCTCTCGATTCGCTTCAAGCCATCGGCGAAGTCTGTTGCGACCGTTGCTGCGCTCTATAAGGAACTTCGCGACGCCGAGCTAGCTATTGAACGAGAGCCTGGTGGACTAAAGCAGGACGCCATTGAATGTTCGAGCGCTCTGCTCGTGCAGCGCCTGCAAGAGTTCGGCTTCGAATCCTATGATGCCTTTATTGAGTCCTTTTTCTTTGCCGATTTCTGCGATCGGCATCACCGACTGCGGGGCCGCCATCAGCCGGGTAGCGCGCTTCGGAACGGACATGAGCATACCGAACGACTGTTGCAGAAGATTGTAAACGAGGTGGGTCAGATTCTCGACCGAGAGGAAGATTTCACCTCTCTTCGCACTCGAGTGGCTAGTGCCACTGATTTAGTTTCAGCACTGTCGCTTGGGGTCGAGCGAGCCTCGTTGAACATGACGGTCCGTTCGGCGAAGTGCGGTCCGGCGGGAGATCCGCTATCCGTAATATCTGAGTGGCTACGGAGCGGCTCGCTTCGGGTCGGTTCCGAGCTGCAAAAGCTACTTGCCCCGGTGGAAAAGGAGCTGCAAAGGGTGCGCAGCGGTCTGTTTCTCCTGACGACGTCGGAGTTGCAGGTCGAGATGATCCGCTACTTTATGCGAGAACTTGGCCAATTCGGTGAAGCCGCCAGAGGGTACAGCGAGCAGGAAGCCCAAGACTTGATGACGCTCCTTTCGACCACTGCAGAAGCGACGTTTATGCAAAGCTTAGGGGAGTTGCAGCTCGTCGGTAAAGCGATTCGCAACGTCAACCTTTCGTTTTCGAACCTCGAAAGGGAAGTGCTCGGCTTAGGCCTAGCTCATGTCAGCGGTCGCGTGGAGTGTGTTCGGATGCCGGACGCGGGTTCTCTGGAAGTGATTCTCCATGAGGTGATGACCAGAATAGACGAGGCCACAGAGCAGCTCAAGACGCTTCAGGACACCTTTTCGGCAATGGACAAGGTAATGAGCAACTTTGCCACGTCCTCAACCGAGATAGCCAATTGCTATACCGAACTTCGGCGAGCGAGTCAGGCAACGACCTCGATCTAGCAAGGTGCTAAAAAGAGTTTTTCAGCAATCTCACTACGGCGTAGCGAGCAACGCCGGTACCGCGCGCTTCAGCTCGTCAATCTCCGGAGCAGCGACTCCATCGAAGTAGTCTCTGATCATACCCTTACGATCGACCAAGACCAGCCGAGTCGAGTGATTCACTACTTCATCGGCTGAGCCGAGGCGAAAGCCCTCGTTCAGCAGCCGTGAAAGTTCCTCATGCTCTGCTCGCACCAGGTGCCACCGGCGGTCGACAATTCCCTGATTCGCTGCGTAGTCTGTCAACCGTCGAAGGTTATCTCGTACCGGGTCGACGGTAATGGAGACGATTGCGAGGTCGGACTCCTCCTCGAACTCGGCGATCACTTGCTTAAGGTGCTGCATTTGAAGCGGGCAGGGACCACGGCAGGAGGTAAAAAAGAAGTTCGCTATCCAGACTTTGCCTTTCAGACTCTCTGAACTCAGTCGGGAGCCGTCGGCTGCGATAAGCTCAAATGCAGGCGCCGGATAGAGCTCGGGCAATGTCGGCTTGGTACGCGGCAGCAAGGCGAATGACGCCCCACCGAGCACTAGCGCGAGCACTGCCGCGAAAGTCAGACCAGGGAGAATCTTGGACATTTTATTAGGGTGATAGTTGGTTACGCTATAGCAAGCTCGGGATGTTCCAAAACTCACCCTCGACTGTACGGACACCGGCTAACCAAAGCAACCGGCGCGGTCAAAAATAAAATTCTGCGGAGAAGAGCGATTGAGATCCGTCTGATTAGGGGGCGGCGTGGACGCGACTGGTCGAGTTTCTGTTGTCCGTCCGGGGGTATACCGGAGACGCGGACGTAGATCTCAGCCTAACAGGGAATTATTACCTGAGAAATCGTTGACGATTGTGCTCTCCTAAGCGATCCTTTAGTAGTAGGCGCTGCAGTGACAGACGATGATCCGTGAATGGGGAACCGTGATGGGAAGCTACGAAGAAACCGAAGAGGCTGAACTCAAGGCGCTGTATCCGGAAGGCAGTGTCGAACGGCGGGTCTTGGAGTTCTCCCGTTCCGCGCATATCGAGGAGGAGGTGCCTCCAATTTTGCTGGGGGCATTCAAGCTTCTGATGGGTATTAGCATCCTCGGGGGAATAGTCGGCCTAATCGCGATGCTTTCTCATTGAAGCTATTGTTCTTCTGAAGCTATCTTCCCTCTGAAATAAGCCCCCCATCGGACGCAAGAACACCCACCAGGCCTTAGACCCCCCCCCACGAGGCGTAAGAACCCCACAGGCGTAGGAACCCCATAGGCGTAGGAACAAGGTGGAGAGTATTCTGCTTTCGGCAATCTGTTAGTGAGCCACCGGCTCCGATGGCACCTCTGCTCCAGTATCTACTGCGGCATCGACCATAGAAT
>JAGRAW010000078.1 GCA_020434415.1 Bdellovibrionales bacterium | reverse complement strand
CCGCATGACTGCGATCGTCGACTTCAGGAACGTGCATGAAGGCAAGCGATTGTTCGTGCTGGCTTCAGGCCCATCGCTGGAAGCGCTTGATCTACAGCGTTTGGAACGACGCCTCGTCATGGGCTTAAACCGTTCCTTCTTCGCTTACCCGCAGACGCACTATCACTGTATGTTCGATCACCGTCTTTTTGAACTGTACCCGGAAGCGTCACAGGACACGCGCTATTTGTTCACGCTCCCCGGTCGTCCGCACGGTATTGGAATCCCCTTGCTTGGCGCTGAAGGATTTAGCTGGGATCTTGAGCAAGGAATTTACTCCGGCTACACGATTGCCTACTTCGCGCTGCAGGTGGCGGTGTATCTCGGCTTTAGGGAGATTGTCTATCTCGGACTGGATCTGTGCCATGTGCCGGGGAAAACGCATTTCTTCGGCAGCGACTTTAATTCCCGCACCCACGAGTCTACCGAGTTTCCGCGGATGCAAAAGGCGCTGACCGGTGCGGCGATCTCACTTCGAAAGCGAGGCATCCGAGTGATCAACTGTAGCCCCATTTCAACATTACAGTGCTTTGAACGAATGAGCTTTGAAGAGGCTGTAGCGTTATGAAAAAAAACTTCGGGTCAGTGAAACGAAGCAAGGCTTGCGAGCAGCTCGGCAGGAGCCGGCTCGCCTTCGTCTCCCGTCTCGGCGATGGAGGACAGCATTCTCCTTGCCGTGTCGATCGAGGCAAGCAGAGCCGACGCCATCTCGGCATCCAGCCTCACCTGACCGTTGCGCAGCGCATCAAGCAGGGACTCGCCGGAATGGCAAAGGGCTTCAAGCTTGGCGAAGCCGAAGGTTCCCGCGTTTCCCTTGATGGTATGCAGGGCACGAAACATCTGGACCACCAGATCGGCTCGCGAAGGGTCCTGCTCGAGCGTGACCAGATCGCTTTCGAAGCTGTCCAACAGTTCTTCGGATTCGAGCAAGAACTCGTGAGTCACACTTTCATCGACCATACGGACATCGATCCTACGGACAGCGCTTCGCTGCAGGTTGGTTTCGGTTACGGCGCGGCGGTCGCTGCAACCGGCTGGTCGCAAGGCCTTCACATCCCCGCTCCCTCGGCGGTTCTACCGTACGCAGCTCCTCAGGCTGCGTCAAGCAATCAAAGGAACCGGCCGGGAAGCAAACCCGCTGTCGCTCCTAGTGTATCGGATATGCTGAATAACAAAGGTGCAAAGGTATGAAACTACTTCTCGTCGAAGATGAGCCATCCTCCCGTGTCCTGCTTGGTCAACTACTGGCACAGTACGGCAGCCTCAGTATTGCCGAGGACGGCGAGGAGGGCATAGAACAGTTCCGACTTGCCTTCGATGCCGGTGCCCCCTACGACGTCGTATTTCTTGACATCGTCATGCCGAAACTGAATGGCCGCGATGTACTGCGTGCGATTCGTAGTATCGAAGAGCAATCCGGCATTGTCGGACTTGATGGGGTGAAGGTAATAATGACGACAGCGCTGGAGGATGCGGACAATGTGCTTGGAGCCTTCCGCGAAGGATGCGAGGCATATTTGGTCAAGCCGGTGGACCAGAAGGCGTTATCATCGCTGCTGGAAGGATTCGGGTTTCACGCAGCTCAGTAGCAGCTACTTTTGACTGACGGGTAAAGATATGGACGTCCGATACGTAAATCCCTTTATTGATTCTGCTCTCAATGTGCTTTCGACCATGGCTCAGACGGAAGCGTTCAGCGGAACGCCGAAACTGAAAGTCGACAACGTCACCTGGGGAGAAGTCACCGGTTTGATCGGTATGGCTGGTGATAACGTGGTCGGAAACTTGATTATCAGTTTCGATGAACCATCCATCCTGGGTATCGTCAGTCGAATGCTTGGTGAAAACTTTCTTAGCATTTCAGACGAAATCGTCGACGCCGTGGGGGAGATTACCAACATGATCTCAGGCGGAGCGAAAGCAAAGCTGGCGACGGAAGGGTTTCAGTTCAATATGGCCACGCCGGTAATGGTGCAGGGTAAGCACGTCAAGATGAGTCAGCTCACGACAAGCCCGATCATCAGTATCCCTTTTGAAACAAATGAAGGGAAGTTCGTAATCGAAGCGAGTATTCAACGAAAATAGGCCGCAGTGGATTCGTGGGAGATCTATTGCGTCTGGTGGGAGAGCGGTGCGCAGACCATTCTCCCTTTCGGGTCTTGAGCCTTAGTGTTCGAGCGAATGCACTAGCAGAGTGCTGAAAAGAGTTTTCCGGCATCCTGATCATCTAGCGTGCCGGCATTCAACACGTCGAGGAGCCGCTGCGGCATTTCCTCGAAGGCTTCGTGAAATTCCTGTACCTCTCCCGCACCAAGCACCTGGACTGACGAGCCGCGATACAGTTCGCCAAGCTCCTCGTAGCTTCCGCTCCAGACGCATTCCGTGGAGGAGTGCGTGACAGGATGAAACCACAAGTTCAGCCGAACTAAACGAGCCCTGCTATCGTCGGGACAGTAGAAAAGCGCGCTGAGCCTGGCTTCTTGGTCGCCGGCAAGAGCAACGCGAAAGCATCCCGCTTGCGCAATGCTCATCGTAGTGAACTGAGTTCGCAGTGTTGGAACAATCACTGCGACAATCCGCTCCAGCTCCGGCAAGTGTGTTGTCTTCTTCATGGTCTGATTCCTTTCGACCGTAGGGACAAATGAGGTAGTGCGGTGGGGATCCCTTCCCCAAAACCTTCGCTGCGCACCGCCTCCGGCCGTTGGGCGACCCGAGACGGAAATCTCCTCGTATCACTTGCTGCTTACCAATGAGCCCTCGGCCACAGATGCCGCATCAGCATTATCAAAAATCCCATCAATTTGATGATTTTTATTACCCCCTGCCCCTTAGTTTCACGAAACCTCTCCTACGGCCCTCCCAATCTCCTGAAATCTCTACGCGTTCCATTTTCCGGGACACCCAACATTTTCCGGGACATTTTCCGGGACATTTTCCGGGACATTTTCCGGGACATTTTCCGGGACACCCAATATTCTACCCGCCACTCTTTTTTGATATAGAAAAAGAATAGAAACGTAATTACCATTCACCGCATCGAACTTTGTATGAACGCCCCTCGCTTCCCCCTGCCCGGAGACCCGCAGAGCCTCTCTGCCCTGCAGAAGCTCTTCGACAGCGGTGCCGTCTGGCAACCGACAGCCCTTAGCACTGAAACAGCCATTGGTACTGAAACAGCCCGTGGCACTGAAACAGCCCTTGGCACCGAAACAGCCCGTGGCACCGCAAGCGCGCTTGGTGCACCACGCAACGCGCTTGGGCGCGAAGGAGTTGGGTTCGGTATTCCGGAGATTGATGCTCTCCTACCCCGAGGAATCCTTCCCGGCGGACATCTTCACGAATGGGCCTTGGAGAATGAACTGAGTTGTCGCACCCGCAATCGGTGGCACCCTCCGCTCATCTTTCTCACGGCATTGCTCAGCCGTGCGTTTTTCTCCCACTCCGAAGGCAGCAAAAGACTGACCGTGTGGATTGGCCGCAAGTGTTGGCCGACACCTCACCTCATGGCCGCGATGAGTCGAGGCAAGCACCCCCCGGATACTCCCCCTTGGGAGTCTCGCTGTCTTTTTATCGATCCCGTTGACCGCGAACAGCAACTATGGAGCTTTATTCGTACACTCAGCTCGCCTGCCGTCGGTGCCGTCATCGGCGATGCAAGCAAACTACACGGCACCGCTTTGCGTCGTATGCAGCTTGCCGCCGAACGAGGCAATACTCTCGGATTGCTCGTGCGTCCTCCCTGGGAACTTTCCCACGCTTCCAACGTGTTCAGCCGGTGGAAAATCCTTCCGGCACGAGACGTGACGCAAAGCACAGCGCCTCATCAAACACGACGCCCCAGCAAGTCTCATGGTCAGAGGGAGTTTCATGGTCAGAGGGGATTCTACTGGTCGTTACAACTCTTAAAGCTCCGCGGCGCAGTCGAAACCTCGGCAAGCGAACAGTATCTTCAGCAATGGCATCTGCAATGGGAAATGCGCCATGGCACGGGTTCTCTCAGCAGTACTCAAACCGGTAGTTCCGGAGCACACGCCTCCGCTCACGACGAAGCAGAGCGTAATCGGAACCAGGCAAGAGAGGCATCTCGCACCGATAGACAAGAACCGACAAGAGCGCGTCGTGCACGCACTGCTTAATGCCGCAACCGCATTTTCACCCTTGGCTGCCGTGGACGCCCATACAGGACCTCAGTATATCGGTATCAACTTGGACATCACCGCAAGCATTCGCCTCTTCCGAGGAGAAGTAGTCATTGCACGTCGGTTGCGTCAGTCATTTAGCCGTCTCGGATTTCGTTCTCGCATCGCAGTGGCGCCGACAATTGGCAGCGCTTGGGCGCTTGCACGATACGGCCCAACGAAGACGAACCTTGTCACAGAGGCGGATCTCGTCACGGCACTTGCACCTCTTCCTTTGCGGGCACTACGCCTTCCGACATCGACGATCGATGCATTCCATGAACTGAACGTCACCACTGTCGGCAAGCTGCTTGAACTTCCTCGTGGAGGCATCGCCGATCGCTTTGGTAGCGAGGTTCTTACACGGCTGGATCAGGCATTGGGACGTCACGGAGAAGTACTGCTGCCGAAGCGACTCCCGCAGCCCCTCCGCGTAAGCAGAACATTTGACGGGGCCCCCACGGAGCGACATGTGCTGCTACTGACAGCACAAGAACTGCTCCGCACCTTGCTGCATCGACTCGAAGAGACCCATGAAAAAGCCGGACAGCTGGTGCTCGAGATCAAACCGGCAGAACGCCCCACGCTCTTATATACCATCAATCTCAGCCGACCCTCGTTCGACTTCATTCACCTTTGGAGCCTTCTCGAACTCAAGCTCGAGCAACTGCACCTTCCTCAAGGAGTTGAAGCGATGAGGCTCTCCCTGACTCGCCTGGAGTCGGTGCGAGCCGAGCATGCAACAACTCTTACCGCTGCGTCGAGTGAAGTCGGCGCCTCTTCAAAGGAACTGGGCACGTTGCTCGATAGCCTTGCCGCTCAACTCGGGGAAGAACGCATCTGTCGCATCACCACAGCACAATCGCATATACCTGAACGAAGCTTCTCCTATGAGCCAATCCGATCCGGTGAGCCAATCCGATCCGGACGAACAATCACTGCTCGACGGCTGGAAGAGACTCTCGTCGCGACAGAACGTCCCTCGCTGCTGTTCTACACCCCGCACCCGATCCGAGCGATGGCACTCTTGCCGGATAGCCCACCATTCTGGATCAAGTGGCGAGAGAGCACCTATGAAGTGCAGTGCGGTATCGGTCCCGAACGTATCGCTCCGGAATGGTGGGGAGACGATCCATCCCTCTTCGAATCACGGGATTACTTCACTATCCAACTACCTGACGGCACCTGGTTGTGGATCTTTCGAGAGCAACCGCACGCACAGTGGTTTCTCCATGGTATCTGGGCGTAATGACCGACGAGAGGGCACCCGTGGCACAACAACCATGCCCGTACATCGAGCTGCAAAGCTGTAGCAACTTCTCCTTTCTCCGCGGCGCAAGTCGACCGGAAGAGCTCGCGCGACAGGCAGCGTCCTTGGGCTATCCCGCATTCGGCTTGACCGATAGACATTCGCTCGCCGGCGTAGTTCGCGCACATACTGCCGCCAAGGAATGCGGCATCCGTTGTCTGGTCGGGACTCAAATCCCTCTCTACCACACGCTTCCGCAACGCGTCGGCGATCGCGCCCATCCTGAAGAGCTGCTGGAAACACAGCCACAGACGCTTCGGCAATTCACGCTCCCTTACTCCCTGCTCCTGTATCCGACAAACCGCGAGGCCTACGGACGCCTTTCGACACTGCTGACGAAAGGGAAACTTCGAGCCCCCAAAGGACAGTGTTATCTCACCTTGGCAGATCTACACGATGTCAATCGAGGCATGATTGCGCTCGTCGTAGTGCACGACCTAAGCGACCCGCTACTACTGCAGCACCTGAAGATGCTGCAGCAGACTTTCACCGGCGATCGTCTGTCATTGGTCACGACGCACGTCTACGGTCCGGATGGGATGCGACGTCTGTCGCTGATCGAATCGCTGAGTCAATTGACCGGCATTCCTGAGGTCGTTACCAATGATGTCCACGCGCATATTCCTGAACGTCGAATGTTGCAGGACGTGCTTACCTGCATTCGTCATCATACGACACTTGCCGAGGCAGGACTTCGACTCTTTCAAAACGGAGAACGGTTTCTCAAACCTCCGCAAGAAATGGAGCGCCTCTTCCGGCGAAAGCCGACGGCGCTTCGCCGGAGCAAGGACATCGCCGAACTTCTCAGCAGCTTCTCCCTCGATCAGCTTCGCTACGAATATCCTCACGAGATCTGCCCTGCGAATCGAACCCCCATCGCCCACCTTCAAGAAATGGTGCGCATCGGTAGCGTTCGACACTATCCAAACGGCGTGCCTCCCAAGGTCTTGCACCAAATCGAACGAGAGCTCGAGCTGATTGAGGAGCTCGATTATGCGAAGTATTTTCTGACCGTCTACGATATCGTCACCTTCGCTCGCGGCCGCAAGATATTGTGTCAAGGACGAGGGGCCGCCGCGAACTCAGCGGTTTGCTATGTGCTCGGCATCACGGCAGTCGATCCCGATCGCGTCAACTTGCTATTCGAACGCTTCATCAGCAAGGAACGCAACGAACCTCCGGACATTGACATTGACTTCGAACATGAGCGCCGTGAAGAAGTCATTCAGTACATCTATCAAAAATATGGACGCCAACGTGCCGCTCTCACTGCCGCCGTCATTACCTACCGGACGAAGAGTGCGGTGCGTGATGTCGGCAAAGTGTTCGGCCTTTCCACTGCTACCATTGAAGCAATTATCAGGCTTCTTTCACGAAACGAAGACGAACCCCTCACAGCCGAAGCGTTTGCCCACCAGGGGTTAGATCCGACCAACCGCAGCATTCGGCGCACCGTCGCCCTCGCAGTCGAGCTAAGAGGATTTCCGCGACACCTGTCCCAACACGTCGGCGGCTTTATCATCAGCGAAAGTCCGCTCTGCGAGATTGTGCCGATTGAAAACGCCGCCATGCCCGAGCGAACCGTCATCGAATGGGACAAGGATGATATTGAAGCGTTAGGCATGCTGAAGATCGACATTCTCGCGCTCGGCATGTTGACGATGATCCGCAAGGCATTTGCGCTAATCAATGAGCGGTTACCCGAGGAAGCACAGCTTCCGGAGCAAATGCTGATGCTGCATACCATTCCACCTGAAGATCCGCGCGTCTACGACATGATCTGCAAGGCTGACACCATTGGCGTCTTTCAAATCGAATCCCGGGCCCAACAAAGCATGCTGCCGCGGCTTCGACCTCGCTGTTTCTATGATTTGGTAATCGAAGTGGCAATCGTGCGGCCCGGTCCCATCCAAGGGGGGATGGTGCATCCATATCTTCGTCGTCGAAACGGCAGCGAACAGGTTTCCTACCCTGACGAACGGGTGCGCTCGATTTTGGAGCCGACCTTGGGCGTCCCGGTATTCCAAGAACAAGTCATGGAGCTCGCCATCGTCGCTGCCGGTTTTACCGCAGGAGAGGCAGACCAAATTCGTCGAGCGATGACAGGCTGGCGCAAACGAGACGGCGCTCTGCGAGCATTCCGCGCTCGACTTGTGGAGGGCATGAAAGCTCGCGGCTATCGAGAGTCATTTGCGCTCTCGATGTTCGAGCAGATCAAGGGATTCGGAGAGTACGGCTTTCCCCAGTCCCACGCGGCATCGTTTGCGCTCCTCGTCTACGTTTCCTGTTGGTTGAAGCGGCATCATCACGCCGCATTCACCACAGCGCTGCTCAATAGCCAGCCGATGGGATTCTACCAACCCGCTCAGCTCATCAGTGATGCGAAAGCACACGGCGTTGTCGTCCTTCCCATTGATGCCTTGAAAAGCGATTGGGATTGCACCTTGGAGGACGACGGCTCCGCTCCGGAAAGGTCGCCGGCCATTCGTCTAGGATTGCGCCTGGTAAAAGGCCTCCCTGAGCAAGAAGGACGAGCGCTGGTTGAAGCTGTCCGAAGGCATACGGCATTTCCCTCTCTCAGTGCGCTTTGGAGAGCCGGCGGCATTCGAGCAGCATCGGTAAAGCGGCTCGCTCGCGCAGACGCATTTCGTTCACTGGGACTGAACCGGCAAAAAGCACTGTGGGAAGCTGCCAAGCTGCGAGATGATCCACTGCCCCTCTTCATGCATCAGGAAACGGAGCCTCAACCTCAACTCCCGCCACTCACCGACAAGGCCCAGGTGGTACGGGATTACCTCACGACCGGCTTTTCTCTCAAAGCGCATCCGATGGGCTTCCTTCGTGAGACGCTTGCTGCGCGAGGCGTCCACACGGCAGCGGATCTCCGGCAGCAAGCTCCGCTCCTCAACGGGCTGCGAGCTTCAGTTGCCGGTATGGTACTGGTCAGACAGCGCCCCTCGACTTCAGCGGGTGTGGTCTTCGTGACATTGGAAGATGAAACCGGGCTGTGCAATCTCATCGTGCGTCCCAACATCTTCAAACAGTATCGAGATATCGTCTGCGATAGCGCTCTGCTTTTAGCGGAAGGAAAAGTGCAATTTCAATCGGAGGTCTTGCATATTTTAGCCGACCAATTCGTGGATGTTACCAAAGCCTTTGAAACTATTCCCTCTCTTTCCCGCGATTTTCATTAGCGGCAACTTCCCTCCCCGGGGCGAACCCCGAAAAGGATGTCCAAGATAAGCGGCGGAAGGCATTCTCGGGAGAAGAACCGCCTCGAATTGCTGCAAAAAAAGCGCCGGGAGGGGGCGCAAGTACTTTGCCCCAGTAGGTCACTATGATACAAACTTCCCGAAGCCGGATTGGACCGGTTAGATCATTTTCACATCCTTGAAAGTCTGCGTTTTTTAGAGGTCTGCGTCTTGCAAAGCGCGGGTGGTTCGTCGCCCGGTCTAGCAGCGAACTGCTGAGAGGAATTTTTCAGCAGTCTGCAAAACAAGAAGATCCGAGGCTTACACTACGCAGTCGGCAATAGGCACGAGATGTTTGAAATCTACCAACGGCTGCTGACTTCGGCGAAGCGAAAGCGCGATACCGCGCAGAACCACACCAATAGTTCCGTGAGTTCCATGGGAACCGAACAAAAAGCTGACTCCTCTCAGATTGCTGATACCTTTCAGATTGCTGATACCTTCCGACGCTGGGGCTACCTTCAAGCGCAACTTGACGACCTTGGGCGATTGAAGCCCGTCCCTCATCGCGACCTCGATCGACACTCGGGGCCCGAAGCTGAGCGGTGGCGTAGAATTTACTGCGGCAAGATTGGCGCAGAGTTCATGCATATGCCGATGCCGGAGCGTTGCGACTGGGTGGCCGAGCGAATGGAAGCCCCTGCTCCGGACTTTGACTGCCGCTTCGTGCTGAAGCGGATTCTCACCTCCGAAACGTTCGAACGATTTCTACACACCCGCTATGTAGGAACCAAGCGTTTCTCGCTCGACGGTTTGGCAGTCTTGATTCCGCTGCTCGATTCCATTCTCGACCGTGCTGCTGAGCAGGGGGTTGAGACGGTCATGCTGGCGATGGCGCACCGCGGCAGATTGAACGTGATGCACCACATCACGAATACCCTTGCCGAGACGATCATTGCCGGATTCGAAGACATCGATCCCAAGAGTGCGCTAGGCAGTGACGACGTCAAATACCACAAGGGTTCGACGGGCGTGTATACCACCTCTCATGGAAAGACCCTCCAGGTGGACCTCGCTTCGAACCCCAGCCACCTGGAAGCCATCAATCCCGTCTTGATGGGCCGGGTTCGAGCTCGCCAGGAGCGCCTGCGTGACTTCGGCGGCAAAAAGGTCATGGGCATCCTGATGCACGGAGACGCTGCCTTCGCCGGACAGGGAATAACGGCGGAGGCGCTCAACTACGCCAACCTTGCCGGGTTCGAAATCGGCGGGATCATCCATATCGTCATCAATAACCTCATCGGTTTCACCACCGTCCCAAGCGCGCTCCACTCGACACGCTTTGCGACCGAAGTGGCAAAACGTGTCCAGTGTCCGATTTTCCACGTCAACGGCGAAAGTCCGGACGATGTGATCCGTACCGGCATCATGGCTCAAGACTACCGCAATGCGTTCTCGAGCGACGTGGTCATCGATCTCATCGGCTATCGACGATACGGGCACCAGGAACAAGACGATCCGACTATTACCTCGCCTGTCTTGTATCGAGAGATCTCCGATCGACCGCTCCTATTCGAGTCCTACGCTGAGCAGATAGGTATCGCGCAAGAAGATATCCAACAGCTCGAGCAGGGCGCAGTTGCGCTGCTCGAGGAAGGCCTCCGCAAAGGCCGCTCGATGACCAAGAAGCCGACTTGGGAAGAACAAGCCGACTACTGGCGACCGTTCGCCGGTGGCTATCATCAGCCCTCCTTGGAAGTCGCCACCACGGTGCAGCGCTCGACACTGGAAAACCTCGCCGAGAAGATTACGACGTTTCCGGACGGGTTCACCATCCATCCAAAGGTCGGCAAGGTCTTCGAACAACGCCGAGATATGGGACAGGGCAAACGTGCCATCGACTGGGGAATGGCGGAAGCGCTCGCCTTCGGCAGCCTGGTCGAGGCGGGCATTCCGGTGCGTCTTGTCGGACAGGACGCTCGCCGAGGCACTTTCAGTCACCGTCACGCGACGCTATACGACCACGAGAACGGAACCCCGTATACCCCGCTACAGCACCTGAACGTCGGTCAGGCGCCATTTGACGTCTACGATTCCATGCTCTCGGAAGCAGCTGCTTTAGGCTTCGAGTATGGTTTCACTCGCGACTACCCCGAGGCACTAGTGCTCTGGGAAGCGCAGTTCGGTGATTTCGTTAACGGGGCTCAGATCATAATCGACCAATTCCTCTGCGCCGGAGAGGACAAGTGGCAAATGTTGTCCGGTCTCGTCATGCTCCTGCCGCACGGCTACGAAGGCGGAGGACCGGAGCACTCCAGCGCTCGACTGGAGCGGTTCCTACAGAACGCGGCCGAAGACAATATTCAGGTATGCTATCCTTCGACGGCAGGCCAATATTTCCATATGCTTCGCCGGCAAGTGCTTCGCAAGTGGCGAAAGCCGCTGATCGTGATGACGCCAAAGAGCATGCTCCGCGCGCAGGCAGCATCATCCTCTCTAGACTACTTGGCCAACGGCTCCTTTCACTGCGTGCTTGGCGAAGGCAAAGAATTTATCGACGCGGAGCGCCTGCTCATTTGCAGCGGAAAAATTAGCCACGAGCTCAGAGCCGAACGGAAGAAACGCGGCGATACGAAAACGAGCATCGTCACGATCGAGCAATTGTATCCGTTCCCGGAGCGGGAGCTCGTGTCGATGCTCAAGAAGTACCGTAACGCCGACTCAATCGTTTGGGTCCAGGAAGAGCCGGCCAATATGGGCGCCCTGTTCTACGTAAGGCCTCATTTGGAGCGCCTTGCGGATGGTAGAAAAGTCACGACCGTCCGTCGTTCGGCAAGTGCCAGTCCGGCTACCGGATCTCCCAAAGCCCACGCGCTCGAGCAGGAGGCCCTCATCCGCCTCGCGTTTACCAGGTTCTCCGACGATGGCTGACGAAACGGTCTATTCGGTCGTCCCCACACCGCTTGGACCGCTTACTGTCGCCGCAAACAGCGCCGGGCTCATTCTCGCAGAATTCGGCGAGGCTTCTGAAGCGGAAATCCGTCGTGCCGGGTCGAAGCATCAACTACTCCGACGCTTTTCTCCCCGCAATGCCCGAGGCGGCCAAAGCGTCGCTGAGCGGCATCTACGAACGGGCATCGACGCGATACGGAACTACTTCAAGGGCGAGTTTGATGCCTTCGCGACAGTCCGCATCCGCCCCCAGGGCACTGAGTTTCAACAGCAAGTGTGGAAGGCCCTGAGAAAGATTCGCCCCGGAACGACGAAAAGTTACTCGGAACTGGCACAACAACTCGGCAATCCGAGCGCCGTGCGCGCCGTCGGCATGGCGTGTAAACGAAATCCCCTCTGCCTGCTCATTCCCTGCCATCGAGTCATCGGCAAAAATCAGTCATTGACCGGCTTTGCCGGCGGGATCGAACGCAAAGCGGCTCTCTTGAAGTTGGAAGGGCTTAGCCTCGGGTAACGACGCGGCTTTTCATCTTTCGTCGCTGAAGAGAGTGACTCAGCACCCGGCAAGCTCTTCGTTGATCCGCTCCGCAGCTGCTTGTGGATCTGCGGCTCCGGTGATTGGACGTCCGATCACAAGATGAGTGGCGCCGGCCTCGACAGCTTCTCGAGGAGTAAGCACTCGCGACTGATCGTCTCCAGCCCGATCGAACCAGGACGGTCTAACACCGGGAGTGACCTTGAGAAGATGTCCAAGTTCGCCTCGTTCGCCAAGCAGCGACAGCTCTTGCGGAGAACAGACGATACCGGGAACGCCCACCTTCGCAGCGAGCAATGCAAACTCGGTCACTGCATCCGGAATGGCACGACGGTAGATCCGCTGAACCGCGGGCTCGGCAAAAGAAGTAAGAATCGTGATTGCCAAAATTGATGCGCCGTCGGCGGCAGCTACGGCACGACGCAGAGCCTCCTCTCCTGCGCTGGCATGCACGGTTATCAGCCCGGCACCGGCGGCAGCGAGCCTTTTGACTGCGTTCT
>JAGRAW010000077.1 GCA_020434415.1 Bdellovibrionales bacterium | reverse complement strand
GGCGTATGCGTGCCTCGCTCCTTCCGATCCGTTCGCTCGCAACTGTTAAGCTTGGCGAGCGAATTTTTCCCGGAAAAACGGAAGCATTGTGCGGACAGTCGAATCGACTCGTTCGCCCCATGGTCCGATAATCCGTTGATAGCGGTCGGGGACGAGCGGTTCGCACTCGATCGGATACCTCTGAAGCACCAGGCTCCGGAGGTATCGGAATTCCTCGTCCATGTCCGGGGCGCCGGGTAGGCGCAGGAGCATGGAAGAGGCGAACTCAAGCCCTACCAGTTGGCGAAGGAGGTTTTGCGCCTCGCGGCGCTCCTTTTCTTCGACAAAGGTCTGTAAGACCGACTCCTTTGATACAAATGTATCGAACCGAAAATCCGCCTGTCCGAGCAGCGCTTTTGCGACCGCCCAAGCAAGGAAGAAATATCCGTGCTTTTCAGCGGAGATCCCGCTGATGGCTTTCGCCTTCTTCGCCTCTTCTGGGTTGTAGCGGAACTCAAAGATCCCCATGAGCCTGTTGAGGGGGTCGAACTGCGGCATCATGCCTGTCGGGCCCTCTGTGGATTTAAACACGATAACGGAAATCGGGCCAATGTTAAACTTGCCAGTACGCATGGTGGCGCTCCTTAGAAGAAAGAAAAAAAACAACAAAGCCTTCAAGAAGAGAAAACAATCCTCAAGGCTCTGTTGCGCCTCTTCCCCGTCGACGGATCGCACACTATGCAGTTCACTCGAAGTGGAACGAAACACTATCACAAACCGAGGACATCGCCTCGGAACCTCTAAAAAAACAAAGACAACCTTTTTGATTTTACATACGCGTTAGGACTGCGGCTCCTCTGCTGTACTCTGACGTGTACAACAAAGGACACCTGCAGTACCGCCTCTACCCGGTTTTGGAAAAGAAAGAACCTCTTTCGATCACGATATGATCGAGTGGCTTGGAACTGTATCCTGATCTCCCAAGAGTCCGTCCGAGGGCAGTGCGTGTCAAACCTCCTCTTCTAGTGGATTGCTGAAAAGAGTTTTCAGCAATTCGCGAGTCTTCATCAAAACTCCATAATTCTGCGTCGGGAGTGACGATATCTCCATGGTTCCGCCGAGTTTCACGTAACATCCTTAATGAAGATTTCGAAATAACAACAGTATGGTTGTTGGCACTTGAGCATGACGCAATGACGCAGGAACACGCTCTGCCTGTAACAGTTTCAGGATTATCAGACAGAGCGCTCGAGTTGCATGAAGCGGAAGCTCCCGCAACAGCGACGGCGTTTCCCAATGTTCTGCTCTTTAACAATTCAAGATGAGTATCTCGTAAAACGAGAAACGTCTCTCGTCGTCGGGTCGCAATGCGGCGCGAAGGTGAGAGACGTGAGAAAGGAAAAGGCCAAGTTAGTGGTTTAGGTCTTTGCCGGAAAGGCAAGGATCCGCGGTTACTATTTTTCTCGTGTAACTCGTGCCTATTCCTCATTTTCTTCTGCAGGAGTGTCGCTTCGGCAGGAATGGTGATTCGCTGCTTTTGCGGCTTTGTTGGATCTACATGGATTCAAGAGAGCTGCAAAAGCGGCACTCTGCAGCGCAACTTCGCGATACAGGGTCAAAAGATTCACCAGGCCCTGTCGGGCCGGTTTCCTTGAAAGGGAAAAGGATGAGGACTGTACTTTTAATCGATACCCGGACCCGAGATCTCATGGTGGCGGCTTGTTCCGCCACCCAACACCCAAATTTTCGATGGAAACTTATCCTTCGAAAAGGAGTCGAGCTCGGCCCGTTGGCCGGCATCGAGTTGGGCACCCTGGATATGCCCATTATCGTCTTAATGTCGGGCTACGGAGCCCAATGTTCGGGGGGCTTCGTTGCGGTTCACACACCGCAAGGAGCAGAAACCCTGGAGGTGGCCGGCGGAGCCGGCTTCGGCTATGAAAAGGACGAGACCCGAAAGGGAGACGCATTGCGTCCCTTTCGGTCTCGCCTGCGGGCGGTGATACTTCCGTCTGGGAGTCAGATACGGAGGTTGCCAACCCATGCCAACTCCAACTCGGCAACGGCGAAAGCCGCCCGGCAGGGAATGGCCCTCCTGGGCCAAACAAAGATCGTGATTGCCGAAGGGCAATCAGATCGAGCCCAGGGATGGGTGATCGAAACCTCGGGAGCGGCGCTCCCGGAATTCCCCGTGGAGCATCGAAACGATGTTTTCACGGTCGAGCAGGAAATTGGGTTTTGTTTCGAGGAGGCATTTGGGCCCTGCCTGTACAGGGTGTGGGCGGCCGTGACGCTCGCCATTTGGTGGCGAGATCACCAGTTAGGCGGAGGGAACCCTTTTTATCCAGTCTATGAGAAGTTTCCTCCGGAGGCAGTGCAAGATGCACTGCTAAAAATCCAGAGGCGCCTAGATCCGGGAGAGATCAAGCTAAAGCTTGATCTGGACTTTGGGGAGATCAGCGTGGCGTTCGCCCGCGAGGGGGGGGCCGCCGCGAAGGGGATCAGAATCCCCCCGGTTCTGACCGACCAGAAATTGGAACGACTTCGGTCGTTCCTGGACGGTAAAGAAAGGGAGTGGCAGGAGAAGTTCGCCTCGGAGGGCTCCTGCTAATCCGATGGGCGAAACACGCGAGGAAGGTCGACTGGTTTCTACCCTTCTCGCGTGCTCTCGCCTTAAACACTAGGCGCGTCTACAGGGGAGCGCCTCGGAGGAACGCTCTTGTCGCAGGCGCTTCGGAACCGAATCTCGAATCGAGCCGGCGTTTCGCTGGTGGGACAGTTCGCTAATGCGGTGAATATAATGGACGCCACGTCTTGCGCTCCAATAGCAAAACGTCTTTATTTTTCGTGGTCTCCTGTCGTCTATGGATGACTACTCGGACTTGGCAGGAACGAATTTACAGACAAGATGTTACACCCCCGACTTGAACCTGCTCGGTCTCAGCGGATAGTGCGGAAGCAGGAGTGAGGAAGTGCGGCGTCGCACCCCCTTTGGTAATGGGGCCGCGATACTTGGGCACAAGGGGAAGGTAAGCCCATGGATATGTCTATGGTGTAACGCACTGAATTTACAGCAGGTCCTGATACCGGCAGTCCTGGCCGTCCGAGCTGTTATCCGGATTCACCAACGTTTGAACTTGTGTCGGCATCGCATGTCGCTGAATGCGTTGAGTAGGTGATATCAGCCTGATAAAATAGGCCTTAGAAGAGAAAATAAGGTTTTACACGTTCTGAGCTGACGAGGAGATTCGGGAGGCTGGGATCAACGGTTCTTTTTGGTTTCCTGCCGACAATCCAAATATCGTCGTTTGCTCCGGTCGTCGTTTGTCACGGCCGAGCTTCCAGCTCACTTACGAGTTTTTCATGCTGCCCGGCTCTGAGCCGCACTCGGTCTAGAGCCGGGTAGCAGCGAGGTCTTTGACACCTTCAAACGCGAAGACGCGGCTACACTTCAATTCCCAAATTCTCCTTTTGGATTGGAAATACAACCATGCAAGAGCGCTTGCAGGCTGCCCTCGTCGAGCTTGGGCTCGAGAGCGAAAATCGTTTCCCTCGGCTGATCGGCCAGGGAAAATTCAATGCCATCTTTGAGGTCCGCGAAGGATCTGAGCGTATGGCGTTGCGAATAAACAACATCAATGACGATCCGGCAGTAATGGATCGCGTTGATGAGTATGAAGCTCACTGCTGGGCGGCGAGCTGCGGTGCGGCACCTCAGGTGTTTCAAGCCACCGACAGATTCCTCCTGATGGAGCTGTTGGAGCTGAAGCACCCGACGGTGGAGGATTTGAAGGACGAGGCTCTGTTACAGCAGATCGTCGTCGCAACGAAGCGGCTACACGCCGGGCCCAAGCTCCGACAAAGGAAGTCCCTTTGGACTCGTGCGCAATATTGGTACGAGCGAAGAAGAGACGAAGGTCGGATTACGCCGGAGCTCAAGGCTGCATACGAGCAAATTGAAAGGCTCAACGTGCAGTCTGTCTTGGAGTCGGTTCCGATGGTTTCGGGGCATGGCGACCTGAACCTCGGCAACATCGCTCTGCTCGATGATCGAGCTGTGCTGTTAGATTTCGAGACGGCAGCGTCGATGAGTCCCTTCTTCGACCTCTCTCGCTTCTGCTACGTGGCAGACAGCGAAGCGGTTAATGAACGGACCCTGGCACTTTACTTCGGTGAAGTGTTGCCGGAGCATAAGCTGCAGCTACAAGCGTCGTTGGCGATGCAAGGCTTTGTCGCTGCGGTGTTTGGGAATACTGAGAAGGCTAGCTATGCCGTCGATCCGATCGGCCTAGCGCGCTTTCAGAAGTATGCTGAAAGTCTCGCGTAGAAGAGGTGGTAACGGTTCCACTGCGAGTAGAGAAATCTACTCGCTCTCTTCTTCTTTCCACAGCATTGTTCTTTCCGCAATATCGCCCGCGCGTGTTGTTGGAAGGAAGAAAGAAAGCCCCAAAGGTGAACCATGTCTGTGACACGGCTCGCCTCTGGGGGATTTCGCCGTCGTCACGCAAAAACTATTCCCAGAGGACGATGTACTCGTCTCTCCAGTCAGGGGGCAGAGCGTGGTCTAGGCTTAGGAGCAAGTACGACATGGCGTCGCTCTCGCTAAAATCGGGGTCCTCCGGTCCTTCTCCACGATATTTCCTACTCATTGCCTGCCGTGTCAGCAAAACCAACTCAGGGGAAACGCCCGTAACCCAAATCGGTATTTCCTCGTCACCATGGGGATTGTCCCCCACTTTTCCGACTCGGCCGTGGAGGTCGAATGTTCTATCGCTCAGCGTGAGCTCAAACACACAAGCGCCTTCATCGAACTCGATGCTGTCGAACAGTCGACTGCTGTCGCCCAGCATCTGATCGAACGCGAGGAGGCGTTCGTTGACGTTTCGCCTTTTGTCTTTCCCGTCAGTCACTTTTTGGCCCTTTCAAAGAGGCAGTGAAAAAAATCCATTGGAGCTTCCTTGCGGTGAAGGACTCACCGCAAGGAAGAACGCACGTGCTTACCCGGTTTCGCGAAGTAGACCTTTCGATCTATCCATTGTGGCGCATTCCTTCAGAAAAGTGCGCCAAAAGCTTAGTTAGGTAGTAATTTCAGGGATCTAGAGAACCGGCGAAGAGGTCCCGCGCCAAGGCCCCTCTCATAGCCTCTGCACCTGTCTGTAAGGTTTTGCGCTATGCGGTGACCTATCCTTATGGAAAGTGAAACTCCGCCGGTGACTGAACCCTCGGAAAGCGAAACCGCGAATGCGCTATTGACGTGCGGTGCCACGTTCGCTGCGGTTGGTGCCGGCATGGCACTCATTGTGGGAGTTGTTTGTCCCTTCTGCGTGGTCGCAGCACCTTCGCTGATTGCTGGTGGAGCTGTCATGAAATTGATGGAAAATAGAAAGGAGAACGGAAATGAGTGATTCAAATGCCACAACTGAAGGCTGCTGCGTTCGAGCAGGAACCTGCAGTTCAAAGCTTCAATGCACGCCGTGTCTGATTGTCCCGATGCTTGCCGCTATCGCGGTGATCTTGAAACTTGCCGGAGTCTTCTAAGCGAGCCCGTTCGGTCTGAGGCTGCAAGCGGGACGGGCCGGTAGATTGTTGGAGAGCGTTCTTCGTCGAATCTCGGCAACTTTTGGAAGCATCGGCGGATGAAGACCGTCTGTGGAAGCCTGGGGGGAAGGAAGAGTCTCTTCGCCCCAGGCACGAGCTTGGAGCAAAATCCTAGTCAATGGTCGTCGGAACGTAGTTGTCGATTGCTACATCGAAGCTCGGTAAAACGAGCACGATGTCCTCGACATACTGAACCACGCTCAGGAGGCTCTGCATTTGGTTGAAATTGTCCGCCGGACGAGACCGCCACATGTTCTCCAGAGGAATCAGCAGGCCCTCGGCGATGAGCTGAGTAAAGCCATCGCAGGTGGGCTCTGAGCGAAACGTCGTGCAGCTTTCGTCAGTAAAGTAGTCGCACGGAGCTATCCGAACGTTGGAGTTGACCGTGCTCAGCATGCCGTCTGGCGAAAGCCCTTCGCGCGCAAGGAACATGTACACGACGGTCTTCAGCATCAGCGCGTGAACCGGCTCCGGAGCGCGAGAGAGAAGCGGCTCTAGCGTTAAATCTGCGTCTTCTAGCGCCTGGTCGATAATCTCCTCGAATACCTGTCGAGCCGATTTCTTACGAGACTGCTGGGCGGCATGCCGCGCTTCCCAAGCGAGTAAGATTAGATTGGCATCGAAGCTGTTTGCCATGTGCCGTCCCAAGTTTGAAGGATCCGGGTTTTCTAGAAACCAATACACGAACTTGTCGTAGTATTCCGGCGGAATATTCTGTTGGTCCCCATCAGATAGGAGAATGACGCGCGGAACAGGCGCTTGGCGTCGGCGCCTACGGATTTCTTGAAAATATCTAATGCGACTGGTCGTGCACTCCGGTGCATACTCCAACAGTGAGTCGAGTTTGACACGAAGCTCGGCCAAGCCGTTCGGAGCCAGCCGCATATCTTCAATTCGCGGTGGCGTCTCGGACTGCAAGATACTGGGATCTGCAAAGCCTCCGTTCGCCCAAACGCCGTAGTGGCCGGTGTACTGCATTGCCAACTGCGTTAGCGTTGCCATACGCTCCTCGGACGAAATTTTCCGCAGCCGATGGTTTCGGTTGTTGACCGGGTCGGTGAACCCGTCGAAGATTCGGCCCTTGGTTCGCAGTGAGTTTTCCTTGGGCAGATCAAACATGACGTGAGACATGACTTTCCCTTCCGGACTGTGGACCAAAGAACGCGGGACACTCAATGGAGGAAAGGCCGAAGGTGCTTCGGTCCACGATAAAAACCTTAGTTTCCTTCCCCCCAGCTACACCGACGCCGAGACGCCAGGGCCCTGTGTTGCCGGAGGAGTAGTCTTCTAATTCGAAATAAGGTGAGTAAGGGGAAAGATCGTCCAGGTATTGTAAAGCAAATTAGTAGATTATCAATCAGCTGCACCGGGGCCGCCTTGCAGTCGCCGAAGGAGTCGGGCGCCTTTATTGATCTTTTAGGACATCTGACTTATATTCTGCGTCTTTCTTTTTGGGAGACTCCTCAGATGGCCGCCAATGTGACGCCTCAGGACGGCTTTAGGGGATTTTCCCTGATTCCGGCCCTTTATCGAGCTTTAGATGAGGTGGGGTATGAGACCCCGTCGCCGATTCAGGCTCAGACGATTCCTTTGATACTCGAAGGCGGCGACATCGTCGGCCAAGCCCAGACGGGGACGGGCAAGACTGCTGCCTTTGCCTTGCCGCTCCTCTCACGGATCAATCTTGCACTGCGGGAGCCCCAGGTTCTGGTGCTGACTCCGACGCGAGAACTCGCCATTCAGGTTGCCGAAGCCTTTCAGCGCTATGCCGCCTACCTGGACGGATTTCATGTGCTGCCGATTTACGGGGGGCAAGAATACGGCACCCAACTTCGGCAACTAAAGCGAGGCCCGCAGGTGGTCGTCGGAACGCCGGGGCGCGTAATGGACCATATGCGTCGCAAGACCTTGAGGCTCGACGCCTTGGTCGCCTTGGTGCTGGACGAAGCGGACGAAATGCTGCGGATGGGATTCATCGAGGACGTCGAATGGATTCTGTCGGAGAGTCCGAAGGAGCGGCAAGTTGCGCTGTTCTCGGCGACGATGCCGAAGGCAATTCGCCATATCGCCCAGCAGCACCTAAAGAATCCGCGGGCAGTCACGGTCCAGAGCCAGGCGCGAACCGCAGCGGCGATCAACCAGCGGTTCCTTCTTGTAAGTCAGACCCGCAAGCTCGACGCACTGACGCGGATACTGGAGGCCGAGCCGTTTGATGCCGCGCTTGTCTTCGTCCGTACCAAGACTGCGACACTGGAGCTCGATGAGAAGCTTCGTGCTCGAGGGTATGCTTCTGCCGCACTCAACGGGGACATCGCTCAACGGCAGCGGGAAGCTACAGTCGAACGACTGAAGAGCGGAAAGCTTGATATTCTCGTGGCAACGGATGTTGCGGCACGAGGACTCGATATCGAGCGAGTGAGCCATGTGGTCAATTTCGATATTCCGAACGACATCGAAGCCTACGTCCATCGTATTGGCCGTACGGGACGTGCGGGTCGCGAAGGCGATGCGATCCTTTTCGTCACTCCGCGGGAACGGCGGATGCTGGAGGCTATCGAGCGAAGCACTCGGCAGCGAATCGCCAGGATGGAGCTTCCGACGGCAGAACAGATAAACGTCCTGCGAGTCGCGCAATTCAAACAGAAGATCACCGAAGCGCTCGAGACCGAAGCCTGGAAGGCGTATGCTCCGTTGATCGAAGAATATGAAATTGAAAACGATGTTCCTGCCGCCGTTATCGCCGCAGCCCTGGCCGGTATCGCCCAGGGAGAGGAGCCGCTGCTCCTGGAGGCCGACCGGCCGACAAGGCGAGAGAAGTTCGAAGGGGAACCTACCGTTCGAAACACCAGGGGACGAACGGAGCGCGCTGGGGAGCGGGAGCTGAGACCGCGTTTGCGGGCTCGGGGTAGATCGGAAGAGGGGATGGAGACTTTCTATCTCGATGTGGGGCGCATCCACGGTGTAAGACCGGGAAATATTGTCGGTGCTATCGCGAATGAGGCGGGACTCGACAGTGCAGATATTGGAAACATCCAAATCGGCGAGCGGCAGACGACAATCGACCTTCCGCAGGGAATGCCGGAGGAGATCTTTCACTTGCTGAAGAATGTCTGGGTTGCTGGTCGGCAGCTCGGCATTTCACGAGGCAAGGTTGTGCCGATGGAACGCAAGCCGCGGCGAAATGCTCCCGGAAAAGATGAACGGCCGCGGAGAGGGCTGAAACACAAGCACAAGCAGAAGCCGCGTAAAGGTGGTCGAAGAGGGTAGATACTCTCGCCGCATTAGACGCGGCGGCACTGTCTTTCCGTCTGCTAGGCATCCAACTCCAGTTCGGCAAGTTCCTCGGCGGTCGGTATACGAGCGGAGCTGCTAAACCCGCTGGGATGTGACTCGAAGTGGTCGGCGGAGGCGCAACTTGCCGCCACTTTGCTTTTGACAAGTGCCGTCGTACGCGCAATCTCCTGTGGGGTTATGGGCCCTTCATCCAGGGAGCAGAAGCGCAAGTACTGTTTGCCGAAAGCCAATGAGATCTCGCCACAGCGGATCATGACTAGGTCGCCCATCTGTCCTTCGTAGCTATAGCGACCAGTCGGGGTGAAAAAAATGTCTCGATGCACGCGAATCACGTCACCGGGGTGGAGAACTTGTTCCAGCTTGATTGGATTCCAACGCTTCAGACGATCCCTTCGCTCTCGCTTCTTTCTTGTCATGTGATTTCCTCCCGGTGCGGGTTTGTTCGGCGCTTTCTTTATTCTCGCCGAACGGCGGGAGAAGTTTCCTGGCCGTAGAATTTTTCTCACGAGTGCAGCGAGGGCGGGGGAGGGAGCGGGATAGGGAAAGGCGGGAAAACCTCGCACCGTTGACGGCATTTCTCTGCTAGTTTACCCTCGTGAGCGGCGCTAGCCGCCGCTCGGTGTCACTATCAGCGCCATCTTCTTTCTCTGATTTTTTCCAGCCTCCTGAGTAGACGCGTTTCTGAGCCCTCTGGCGGTTCGTGTGCTTTGCACTCGAGCTTAAAGAGGATTCGCGTTTATCCGGTTCTATTTTGGAGGTTTTTCAATGACTGACGACATTAGTCTAAAGCTGAAGGTCGATCGGGCTTTCGCAGAGTTGGTCGATTCTCTCGAGAACGGTTCGACCGGTAAGCTCGCAGAGTATCTGAAAGCCGCGGCTCAGTTTCACCTGTATAGCTGGCGCAATATCTTCGCAATTCGTGAACAGAATCCGAGCGCTACCCGGGTTGCCGGACGTCAGACCTGGAAAGCGCTTGGACGGCGGCCGATTTGTCGGGCCAAGGGAATGTTGATTCAGGTCCCGGTCCTGCCGCAGTGGGCGTATCGACTGCCGCCTGCCGAAAGGCGATATGATCTCACGCCGGACGGCTTTCGTGATGGATTGGTATTCGACGTTGCGGACACCGAGGGAGACCCGCTGCCTGAGTTTCCTACGGTCGAAGGAAATCCGGGGGCATATTTGGATGCGATCAAGCGAGTTATCGAGCGTCGGAACATTGTGCTCGAGCGGGTAGCTTTGTTCGAGAACGGTGCACTTGGTCGTTCTAAGCTCGGCAAGATTGAGATTCTGGACTCCCTCGCCCCAAGCAATGAGTTCCAAGTCCTCGTGCACGAGTTGGCCCACGAAAGCTTACATAAAGTGAAAATGCGTCAAAAGAGACTCAGGTGCGTGCTGGAAACAGAGGCTGAAGCAGTTGCGTTCATCGTATGTTCGGTTGTCGGTCTACGGTCACTCCATATCTCGTCCGACTACATCCGGTTGTACAACGGAAAGCCAAGGACGTTGAAAGGATCGATGTATCGCATTCAGCGGACATCGAGAGACATCGTTACGTCATTGCTTGCCGAGGTCGAAAAGCAATTTGGCAGTCACTGAAATCGATCTAATGAAAGGGCATGAAACGCAAGGGTTTGGTCCCGCCCCCAATGTGGACCAGTTTCTTCGATTGCGGGCATCTCGTTCGACCCGTCGCCCCGATTGGTAAAGATATCTTTTGTCGCCCCTCACTAGAAATCCTCCTGATCCGGTCGCTGGTTCGACAGTGTGGTCGAACCAGCGGCGGACTAAAAAAACAATCAGGGCTTAGGCGCTTAAGCCCGGCGTGACCGAATGGGCGAACTGTGGAAAGTCCAAGGTCAGGACGAGAGGTTTATCTCCCGTCTTGTTTGAAACTACGACACCGGCATCGACCGCAGCCTGTGTGATGAAGCCGATTTCGGGATAGAGTTTACCCAGTTGCATCGATTGATGAAGCTTTACCTGGAGTTTCCCAACTTTGCCTTTGCCCGAGTTGATGAAGAACATGGCCGGAGTTTCAAGCGGCAGCTTGATGCTTGCCCCCGGCTCGAGGGTGAGCCGAAGAATCGAGCACTTTTGTTCTCCGAGAAAATCGCCGTATACGATCCACGTCCCGGTTGCGCCATCTCCCGAGAACGAGGGCGCCGGGATCGGGGGCAGCATGTGGTCTCGGACGAAGTTCGGGTCTTGGTTCGCCGCGAAGTCGAGCTTGTTGACGAGATGCTCCCAATCGCCACGGTAAGCGGCCGGATAGTCTTGCTCTCGGCAGGCCAGAAAGGCGACGTCGGCGCTGATCCTTCCGTCCAAGGTGCGATCCTCGGCAAGAAAGTGTTCATCCATCAGGACGTGCAGCTCGTGGGTGCAAAGGCCGGTCGGCGCATGAAGGACGCCGTTGGGCATGGTGAATCCGTACCCCAGCCGCATCAACGTGTGGGGGGAAAGATAGCGAACACCATTGTAGTCACCTTTGCCGAATGATCTCATGCATCGAAGAAGGTCGTCCCGAGTCACGCCCGGATACAGCCCCATCGCGGTTGTATAGTAATGAGATGGGTTGATTCCCGGGTTATCCCACTCATTGATGTCGTACACCTCCCACTTCATCCAGTGCAGGTGATGCGGAATGGGATTTTCGTTATCGAACTTCTTCGAGACAATGGGCCACGTGGGATAGCCGAATGTGCGTCGAGAGAAGTCGGCGACCTTCGGTCCGATGACAAGCTCCGGAGCTGCGAGAATCAGCTCTTGTAGGGACACGAGAGTATCCGACGCCGTGACCACGTGCGACTCGCCCTCGCGAAAGGGCTTTTCGCCGGTTCGCTGATCGATCACACCGGTGACGATGGGTGTCGTGCAAAGCATCCAGAGCTCATCTAAGCCCGTTCCGCCCATGTAGTCGGGCCAGTAGTCGGACTTACGTAATCGGAGCCGCTTGCCGGGTTTGCAAAACGTTCGACCGGCATAGCGGTGCGGGAGAGTCAGGATCCCGTCATGCTGTTCCAGGCATTCTTGAAGGACGTGCTGAGCACCCTCACTGGCGTCCTCTACACGCAGGGAAGGATATTCATGAAGTGCTTGAGATAAATAACGTCGAGACATGACGAACCTCCTGTAAGAACAGTGGGTGAGCAGAAAAGCTCACGGGCAAAAACCGTCTCCAAAACATTTATGGAGGGACAAAAGATATCTTTTGCGGGCGCGGACAGGTTGGCGTGGAACTGCCTGCGCGGTCGTCTACTACCCCAACCGTGACGCATGAGAATAGAAGCGGCGGAGTATAGAACAGCGTGTCGCCGGGAGCAATTTGGACGGCAGACGCTGCTGCTATGCGGAAACATAGCGATGGCGGGCAGAGTCAGGGGGCAGAGTCAAGCGCAACAGTTCTTGGACAGCCTGTGCGGCGTCCGAGATCCGAGAAAGGAGCGTCCAGCACAGCAATTTCCGTATTGCGGAAATTTGCCCTCCGCGACGCGGTTGTGCCGCGCGTCGTAAGCCAGGCGTCGACCTGCCGGTCGATGCATCCAGCTTTGTTGGAGGGTCCGCCAGAAGTAATAGGAAGCGGTTGAAGTAAGAGTCCGGCCGGGGACGTGGATGGGAGAGGCCGACAAAGTTTTTTCTATCCGACGTGTCTCTAGGTAGGCCAACTCTTCTAAATTTAAGATAGATTACACGTATTTAATTGCGCCCCGCGCGTTTGTCGCGTTTTGCGCGAATAGCCCATTTGGCTTGTTTGTCGTGTTTGTGGTATGCTTCCGAGTAAAGAGGGGTAACGCGTATGGGTACGACTTCACTGATAACGAAATTTCCGCACTTACCGACCGAGGAAGATGTTGAGCTCGCCACGCA
>JAGRAW010000076.1 GCA_020434415.1 Bdellovibrionales bacterium | reverse complement strand
CCCTGCGGGAATTGATGCAGGCCAGCGGCTCAAGCTGCGTGGCGAGGGGGAGCGGATTGCCGATGGGCCTCCCGGCGACTTATATGTCGAAATTGCTATCCAACCCCATGCGATTTTCAAGCGCCAAGATACGGAACTAGTGTGCGAAGTTCCTATTACCTACTGCCAAGCGACGCTGGGCGCAGAAGTTGAAGTTCCCACCCTTAGCGGCGCTCTCACCATGAAGATTCCGCCTGGCACGCCCTCGGGAAAAGTGTTTAGACTTCGGGGGAAAGGTATCGTAGACATGCATACGGGTCGCCTTGGAGATCAGCATGTCAGAACCTATGTCTATGTCCCGCAGTCAGTTTCCGAGCGTCAGCGGGAGCTTCTCGAGGAGTTGTCCAAAATCGAGGGGAAACCGACTGCCAATGAATCTCGTTCATTCTTCGAAAAGGTCAAGGAGTTCTTCGACTAGCAGCGACTTCTTGCACCGTCTATCCGCGGCTGTGTGCGGTGCACCGATGCGATTCGTCTGTGTTGGGATTGCGGTCGCTATTCTGGCTGGGTGCACTACAGTTGCTCCTCGTGGGGCGGCTCCTCGCGGGGTTCCTGTCGAGTCGCGGCCATCGACGCCACCTGTCGCATCCCGTCCACGACCGATTCCAGTCCCTCCATGGCAACTTTGGACGCCCGAGACGCTGGGAAGTGCTGAAATTGCGCAGGCTGAGCAGTACCTCCAGCAAGGAAATCTGGAGGCGGCAGTCGACACCTATCGTCAAGCACTCGTTCGCTCTCCCGTCCCGCAGGTACGAGATGAGGCGCTTGTGAGGCTTAGCGGGACCCTCCTCAAGCTCGGACGCTCACAAGAAGCACTTACCGAAATCTCATCCTCCCTGAAGACGAAGCAGCAGGCTGCCACCGATGCTGATCCGCGGCTGGGGCTCATCGCCTCCTATGCCTATATTCACCAAAAGGACTGGGATCAGGCGCTGGCGTGGCTCAGCCTGGTGTACAAGAAGACAGGCGGTCAAGGAGTGTATGCACGCCGGGCGCTTGCTCAAGCCAAGGAGCTTGCGGAGCGTTTACCGCCCAACACGTTCGAGGCGTTCGTGCAACGCTGGTCCGTTGATCCATTCACCGGCCGCATTTTTAGCGCGGAGCGTCTCCGGCGGGCTCAAGGCGGACTGGCAAGCACGACACCGACGCCTGATTGGTTCAATGCCGCAATGTATCGCTATGAACTTCCGCCGAGCGAAGTGCCGCTGCTGAGCAAGATTGAAGAGACAGAAGTGCTTCCTGCCTCGAAGCCGGCACCGTCGGCAAATGAACGCATTGTCCTTGGCGTTCTGTTACCGCTGACCGGTCGCTTTGCCGAGCATGCAGAAAAGGTTCGACGAGGAATTGAATTTGCGGTCGCAGAGATGGGAGCGGAAGCGAACCTCGAGCTACGAGTGGGGGATACTCAAGGAGAGCCGGATGTAGCGCAACAGGAGTATCAACGGTTAGTTACCGAAGGGGCGACGGTCATTTTAGGTCCGCTGCTAGTGAAAACAACTGAGGCCGTCGCGCAGAAAGCGCAACAGCTCGGCGTTCCGATTATCACGTTTACCAAGCGCGAAGGTGTCACCGAGCTGGGGCAGGGGATCTTTCGCCTCGGAGCGACTGCTCAGAGCCAGGTCGACGAGCTGCTACAGTACGGTGTCGGTGAAATGAGTTTGACACGGTATGCGGTACTTTATCCGGATTCAGAGTTCGGCCACGAGTTTGCTGCGCTGTTCCGGTCGACCGCATCACGACAAGGGGCTCGCGTTACGGTCGAGTCGAGTTATCTCCCCGGCGACGAGACCTCGATCCGTGAGGCGGTCGACAAGGTAGCCGGTGAGGCCGCAGATGCCGTATTTCTTCCAGACACTCTCGAGAGCGCCTATCCGGTCCTTGCGATGCTTGACGAATCTCCGCTGAAAGATGCCGTGTTGCTTGGCCCGGCACAGTGGAATGACCCGATCGCTATTCGCGGCTATGGACAATTGATCGACGGCGCTGTCTATGTCGCTCTATTCTTCCCGCGCAGCGCCAAACCTACCGTGTCTTCCTTCGTGCAGCGCTACGTTGAACGGTATCGAGTCGAGCCTGAGCTGCTCTCTGCCCAAGCCTACGATGCAGCTTGGCTAGCGGTTCGCGCTTTGCGCGCTCCCGGAAGAGCCTCCGAAACGCTTACCGAACGCTTAAAAGAGGCTGAAACGTTCTATGGAGTGACCGGCAAGCTCGACGTTGAGCCTTCAGGGGAGATAGAGCGCCGAATGAGCGTCCTTCGCCTACACAATGGTGAAGTGACAGAGGTAATGTCAGGTGGTGTAGTCTCAGGATTCCTCGCCGATGAGCAGCAGCGAGCACAAAAGCAAGCGTCAGCGGAAGGCTGACTTCACTGATTCCGGGTCTCTGCCGTTGCTGCCGATACGGATTGCAGCGCCTTTGCCCGGATTGGTCATTCCTCTGTATTTGTCCGAGCAGGAGAAAGCACAGAAAGCCCTCGACCACGCGCTCGAGGCCGGCACCCAGATTTTGGTGACGCTCCAGACCGGCGGGGAAGAAGAAAGGCCGAGTCGCGCAAATCTTTCACGTATCGGTGCTATTGCCGAGCCGCTACAGACCGTTCGTCTCTCGAACGGGGATCTGCAGGTGGATCTGCATGTACTGGGCAGAGCCGAGATCACCGCAATCGAGCAATTGTCTCCCTTCGTCAGAGCAACTGCAAAGCTGCAGGTCAAGCCTTCAGTGGTCGAACTCACTGAAGGAGATGAGGCACTTCTTGGCGAAGTGAAAGAGAAGATGACTCTGCTCGCAGAGTACGACACCGATATCGAAGAGCACATCGATACGCTGACGGAGCTATTCGATCCAGGGGAGCTTGCGGATTTGACCTGCTCGGTGCTCAGCTTGAAGCCAAGCGAAGCCCAGCGATTGCTCGAGCAATTTGATCCCGTAAAGCGTCTGGGGTTAGCGCTGGAATTCGTGAACGGCCAGTTGGAAGCCCGGGCGCTGCAGAAGCGTCTCAGCGGCCGAGCGGAGACCGACCTGAATCGTGAACGGCATCAGGAGCTGCTACGTGAGCAGCTTCGGCTCATTCGAGCAGAGCTCGGGGAGAGCTTCGATTACGAGCAGGATCTGAGTGATCTGGCTGAACAACTTGCACAATTGAAAATGCCGGCTTCTGCGAAGAAGGAGGCAGAAAAGCAGCTTCGCCGTCTACGGCAGCTTCATCCCGATACCAGTGAAGCGGCGCTGGCACGCACGTATATCGATTGGATAATGGATCTTCCTTGGTCGAAACGGAGTAAGGACCGGCTCGACTTGAAGGTTGCTCGGGAAATTTTGGAGCGCGACCACTACGGGCTGGAACGGTCGAAGGAGCGTATCCTGGACTTTCTCAGCGTCAGAAAATTGAAGCGCGGGACGCGCGGTCCGATTTTGCTGTTTGTCGGCCCTCCCGGCGTAGGAAAAACGTCGTTGGGACGATCCATCGCAAAAGCGCTCAATCGAAAATTCGTGCGTATTTCGCTCGGCGGTCTTCGAGATGAAGCAGAGCTTCGGGGGCATCGACGCACGTATGTCGGTGCACTTCCCGGTCGCATCATTCAGGGACTCAAATCAGCCGGGGCCAAGAACCCGGTGTTCGTCCTTGATGAGATCGACAAGGTCGGCAATGATTTTCGAGGAGATCCGGCGTCGGTGTTGCTCGAAGTGCTCGATCCGGAACAGAACTGCGACTTCGAGGATCATTATCTGAACATTCCCTTCGATCTGTCGGAGGTCATGTTTATCTGCACAGCCAACATCGTGGACACCATTCCGCCGGCCCTACTCGACCGGATGGAGATTATCGAGATCAACGGCTATACCCCGGAAGAAAAGCTGCACATCGCAAGGCAGTATCTCCTGCCACAGGAGCTCGAGGAGAACGGTATCGCAGACCTCGATATTCGACTGCCGGATAAAGCGCTCTTCCACGTCATTAACGGCTACACACGGGAGTCCGGCGTCCGAGAACTGCGCCGTGCGGTGAGCACGGTTCTGCGGAAGATTGCGCGTATCGTAGCCGAAGAGGCGGAGCCGCCGAAGGTGGTCACTCCCAAAATGGTGCAACGCCTTCTCGGGCCGGTGCATTTTGTTCCGGACCGTCGGTTGAAGACCGATGAGATTGGTGTCGTGACCGGCCTCGCCTGGACTTCGGTCGGGGGCGAGACACTGACGATCGAGGTTTCCGTGACCAAAGGAAAGGGCACGCTTTCTTTGACCGGCCAGATGGGTGAAGTGATGCGCGAGTCCGCAATGGCCGCGCTTACCTATGTCCTTTCCAGTGCCGATGGACTCGGTATCGATGCCGGGTTTTATGAACAGGCGCACGTGCATGTTCACGTGCCGCAGGGAGCGATTCCCAAGGATGGACCGTCTGCCGGAGCGGCGATCGCGACAGCGCTGGTATCGGTGCTGGCGAAGCGGCCCGTTTCGAAGGAGGTGGCGATGACGGGGGAAATCACCCTTCGCGGAAGCGTATTGCCGATTGGCGGGCTCAAGGAGAAGGCCCTCGCTGCGCTTCGGGCGGGGTGTTCGATTGTTCTGATGCCGCGAGAAAACGAGCGTGAGCTTGTCGAATTCCCTCGATACCTGAAGGAAAAGCTCACATTTGTGGCGGTTGAAACGATAGACGAAATTCTTGAGGTCGCGCTCCTTCCTAGAAGTGATCAGCTTTCGCTAGAAAAGCGAGTCACCGTGAAGCGTCCTCTGGTGCGACCATCTCGAACCTAGTCGCCCGGTGAAGTCCGGTTGTTACTGCAGGGGTACTTTTTTCTCTGTGGGGCCCGTGTTCGGCGTCTGTTCCGAAGCGCGTTGCTCGCCCTCGGTGTGTTCGACGTCGATCGAACGCTGCAACGCTCGTTCTTCTTGTGCAGCTCGTGCCAGACAAATCAGGTCATATTGACGCGCATGTTCTGCATAGAGCAAGAGACACTCGGCGACACGAGCGATCAGCCGTTGTGAGTGAGCAGCATACCGATGGGTATGAAACTGCGCGAGATCGTTCTCTACGGCTTCAATCTGACGTACCAGCTCTTCGACAACGGCAGTGTCGCGTGCGACGGACGATTCCCAGTAGGGGAGGAGTTCGAGACGGAATGCCTTCATAGTCGAGCAGAGCGCAGCGCATTCCGGCATTCGCTCCGCAAGAACGTAAAGATCATAAGTAATGGCGGAGTGCAGCGAGGAGAAATCTGCAAACGAGATTGGCTCTCGGAAGCTACACTGGGCATTCGGCAAGAGCGGGACCCGATATCCGGCCCGCTGCAACTGGAAGTAGAGCTCGCGGTCGACAGCCCACTCCGTGTCTAGATCTTCGGCGAAGGCCAGTCTTGTCTTCCCGAGAAAAGCGCTCTTTCGCAGCGACAGTACCGGGCTTGTCAGAAATTCGATGCCCCGCACCGAGGGCCCGACTCCTTCCAAGGGCGGAAGAAAGCCGGCGGCCGCAAGTGCTCGGCAAAGCACTCGCTCGGGGATCTCGGGCTCAAACCGAACCGTGCTGACTGCGGCGCACGCATCCATAGCCGTGCAGTCGTGGTAATCGAGATGCGCTTGCAGAGCGCCCGGAGCGGGTTCGATGTAATCCGGCAAGAAGAGGAGGATTTCGCCGCCTGCATTGGCAACGGCAGTATTTCGAGCACGTCCAATCGAGAAGTGTTCCGGCCAGGTTAATACCCGACTCAAGAGCGATGGTAACGCTTTTGCGCACTGTACGGCATCGTCTCGCAGATGCTCGTCTACCATGAGCAAGACTTCTATCGGGGCATCCGTGGTCTGCGCTGCCAGCGATGCTAGGGTGCGCCGCAACTGCTCGATGCCTCCACGGGAGTTTATGATAACCGTTAATCGAGAAGGGCTAACCTGGTGCGAGCTGGGGCAGTTGCTCATCGTAGGAACCGATATATTTAAAGATTTACAATGCTTCAGGGACCATCTGCCATTGAGACGCTTCTCTGAACGATTGCAATTTGGATGAGAGTGGTGACGGAGGGATGCGCTTTTTTTACACGAATCAGATAGCAAATAGAGCGAGAGGCAAAAAAAAGGCCCCGGAGGGGCCCTTTCGCTCAACTGTGACCCCGAGCCCGTTTACATCGGACTCGGGGATCGAAGAGCGTTCCGGCTAGAAATACACCCCGGTCTCAATCAGCTTGCTGAGTGAGCCGCTTGTCGCATCTCCGGGGCGGGTTCTGGCTGCGATACAACCGTTTGCAAAATTGTTCGAGTCGCATGCTTGGTTTATGCCGCAGCAGCAGCATTCGCTGGCACAGTTGCTCCCCGTCTCTCCCGGACAGCCGGCTGTGGCAGCGCAACACGACCCCTGCACACCGCACGTGTCTGGGTTTTCGTCGCTGCCATCCGCACAGTCTATTGTGCCGTTACAGAATTTTTCAGCGCAAATGGGAAAGCCGTCGGCGCAGGCGCTTTCCTGGGTTGCACAATTCAGCGACCCTTCCTCGGCGGGCGGAGTGGTGTCAGCATCCGATGCTTCCACCTGTCCGTTGTTGGTGCGGGCGGCTACCAAGTTTGCTGCGGCCGTTACCGAGGCGCGACTCGTGAAATCCACCGTCGGTACCACATCTGCTGCCGCCTTCTCGAGTATATCGATGGTTCGCTGGTTTACGCTGGCAGGATCGACTTCTCCTGCGTTGATTTTGGCGATCAAAGCTTCGCAAGCGACATCCGTTACGCCATTGAAGTTCTTGGCGATGTTCGCTCGGCTTGCGTGTACCAGGCCTGAACTTCGGTATGCTTGTCCGTCGACGCTACCGTTCACGACGATGGCGATAATCGGTTGACCCTCGACTGCGACGTCAAAGTTACCATTTGCATCGGTCATACCGATGACCTGAGTTCGCAGCTGGCGGTCCACCGCGCTGTCGGCGAAGTCGATCAGCGTGACCGGAGCTTCTCCTAGCGGAATCGGATTGGCGTCGATGACCTCCGAGATGGGACGAAATGCCTGCCCGACAACCCGTGCGACTCCGTCAAAGAATCCACCTCCGCCGCCTCCGCAGCTCGAAATTCCCGCCGCTCCAAGCACCAGCAGCGATGCCACGGCGGTGCGAGTAAACAGTCCTCTGACCGTCGTTCTTGCCATTACAATATCTCCTCAATGTGAAGTCGTCATGTTGCCGGGGTGGAAGCAAACCAAAGATGCGCCTACCAAGGTGCTGAAAAGTCTTTTCAGTCTTCTGCTAGCGGTCCGTTTTACCGACCACTACCACGAGTTTGATGGCCGCTTTACCGACCACTACCACGAGTTTGATGGCCGCTTTGTTCTGCTTCCAGCAGAACATATAGCGTGATCAGCCCGTAATTCAAACATTTGCTTCAAATGCCGGATATCAGCTCGTGGGCGGGCAGTACAACGCCTCCGGTAAACGCCATTTTGAAGGCCGACGAATGTCCAAGCGTTAAAAGTGATTTTTTTGTTGTACGGTGAACAAGCTTTTATTAACATGAATTTCGATAGCTTGAGGCGGTAGTAGGGCCGAGAGATATCCCAAGCGTTTGTCCGATTTGTCGATAGAAGCAGCAGCAGGCGGTTAGTGAGGGCGATCGTCTGCTGCTCTTCACCTTTCACCAAGCTTTCAACAGCACAGTTACCGGGCTACCCGGCAATAACACTAGCAGAATGCTGGAGAAGACCGTCTGCGGCCTTTTTAGTACTTTAAAGGTGTAACAAGCCTGGTAAACCAAATAACCGAGTAAGCTACTGAGGTGACTTGGTGTTTCGTGCTGTCATTCCACTGATCTGCTTGACTGGCGTGCTGCTGGTCGGGTGCGAAAAAAAAGCGCCTGAATATCGTGCCAAGATTGAGATGGGCGCAGAGGCCGTTCAGCATTTTGATCAGATGGAGGATCAGCCCAAATACATGCACGTCAAGAAGGATGTCGCGGATAAAAAGCGGGCTATTCTGGATCGGCGGATGCAGCGAGAAAAGTCCCGGGGAATCTACCGCAAGCAATCACCTTGGGACTACTAGCCCGGGGACTACTAGCCTCGTGACTATTAGCGGGGGAATCACGAAGCTCGGACTTCTCTTCCGCGTGTTTGTCCTTTAGCGAAAGTAGACCTCATCCTGCTTCGGGTCCAACAGTATCAGGCCGGCAAAGAAGTCGACCAACTCGTCAAAGCTGAGTCCGGCGTATGCACCTATCAGTAGCGCATCCAATCCTAAGCCAACCTCGAATTGGCTCGGTAAACGAGCTCCCGTATTTACGAAGTTCGGACCTATTCCGTACTCCGGAAAACGCTCCACGAAAATTGGTGAGCGTCGTCCGCGAATGCCGAAGCGCACTGAACGAGGAGCAAAACCGCGAAAACCGAGCTGGCCATAGCGGGTGACGCGAACTACACCCCCATAAGACACGCCGACGCCGAGGTCGAAGCGGAAGATATCGATGAGATCGAGTATCCGATTAGGAATATAGTACAATGCAATTTGAGTCGCAGCCCGAGGTGCGGCGCCTGCAGCCGCAACGGTTGCAGGATCGAGCATTGCGCGCTCGTAGTCGACGTCATTACGGTTTTGGCGAGTCTCAGTCCCTGGACCGGAGCCTGTACCCATAGCAAGGCGGGAGCATCCGGTTAACGCCAGACAGAGCAGGGCCCCGCCGATCAAAAGGGGAAAAGATCTAGCATTGAAGTGTTGGTATGCCATACTGCAGCATAGGCGGTCGCGGAGCACTGTTGCAAGGTACGTCAAAAAGATATGCAGCCGTGTGTCTATCCGGCAGGCATGCCTTTTCGGTGCGATTATCTCTTTGTTCCCTTTGGTCAGCCTTCAACTACCATGAAAAGAGGAGATACCCTTTGAGACCTTTTTACTCCTGCCTTTTGCTATTGCTCGCAGTTGCTTGCAGCGGAATGAATGTCGAGCAGTTCGACAACACCGAGCCGCGGCTGGTCATTGAAGAGTATTTTAAGGGCTCCACCCGGGGGTGGGGGGTCGTGCATGATCGCTTCGGCAACCTTACACGTCAGTTCACCGTCGATCTGCAGGGAGAGTGGGACGGCAAGCAGCTGGTGTTGCATGAAGACTTCCGTTACTCCGACGGAAAAACGGAACAGCGAACGTGGTACATCGATAAAGTTGATGACCATACCTATGAAGGACGAGCTGCCGATGTTGTTGGTGTCGCTCGCGGAAGGCAATTTGGCCAGGCGCTGAACTGGAACTACGTGCTGAATCTGCCGATTGGCGATTCGACGTGGAAGATCCGATTCGATGACTGGATGTATCTCCAGCCGGACAATGTCTTGATTAACCGTGCATCGATGAGCAAGGTAGGATTGAATGTGGGCGAGGTGCTGATCTCTTTTCGGAAATACTAGCGGATTGCTGAAAAAGACCATCCTGTGTTTCAGAGGCTCGGGGGTTTCTGAAGCTCGGGGGCTTCAGAGGCTCGGGGGCCGATTCCAGGTCGTATAGACAAAAACTCTGTTTTTGCGCACCCCCCATTTCAATGACTCAGCACCCTGCTATTGCCGTGCATCAAACCAATCGATAAGGCTGTGCATGATGACTATCGGATCCAGAACTCGGTCGATACTGAGCTTTCGACGAGTACAAAACGGTCTCTTCTGGACGCGGCTCGCGAATGTGACATCTTTTACGACCGTGCTGTTGCTGTCTGCGGTCGATGTAGTGGCACAGGCTCCGGCAGAGGGGTACTACTACACCGAAGTGACGCCGAAGGGCCATCTGTTCAAGATGCTCACTGGAGGCCTCGGCTCCTTCGTTATAATTTTTATGGGTTTCGGAGGTTTTGCGACATTATTTTTGACGCGTTCGGGAAGAGGGGGTCGAAATGTGCCCTTAGCCGGCGTCGCGATGCTATTGATTGCCGCTTTTTTATTCGCCATGCGAGTGATGGTGCGTGCCGGTATCTTCGGTCACGAATACATCGAGTGGTAGATCGTTGTGCTCTTCCTTTCTCGGTGAAAGCATCAGCGCATTGCTGAAAAAGCCATCCTCGGTTTCAGAGGCGCCAGTTCGGGTACTGCCGCTGACTTCTGCAAATCACAAGTCTTGAGGAAAGCGTAGACCCGCCGTCGCGCCGGAAAATTGTAACGCCTCGGCGCGAAGACGCTCCCAGTCGAACTGGGGTCCCGGATCTGTCTTCCTCCCCGGTGGCTCCGCTACGTGTTGATGTCCCAACACCGCTTGAAGCGGGTGACGAGCCTGAATCTCCGCCGTGAGGGCGGCGAGTGACTGATACTGTTGCGAAGTAAATGGCTCGGTATCGGCCCCGATCAACTCGACTCCGATGCTGAAGTCGTTCACGCCGCGGGTTCCCCCGAGGCTATCGGGCAGCTTGCTTTCTCCTGCGTGCCAGGCGCGGTGTTCTTCGAGCACCAGCGGCCTGATTCTTCCTTCCCGGTCGATTAGGTAGTGAGCTGCGACGCGATGCAAGTCGAGTAACTCGATACAAGCTGCCGGGTCGTAAGCGTTCGCTCGCTGCGGTGCCGAGATCGAGTGGATTAACAGCGTCGTAATAGCGGCACTCGGCGGTCGCTCGTTCCAATGCGGCAAGGCATTGTCGGGCATCAATGGGGTGTTTCGCTGCATCTAACTTCCTCTGACAGGTAGTACCTAGGGCGATCCGCAATTTTGCAAAGTACCGTTATTACGTCGCCCCGCTAGCTTGAACTTCTTTGGAGAAATTGTCCCGAAGTGTGCAGAGTTGGGTCCCAACTTCTGAAATCCCATTTCGGGGGGCGTTCTAAAAACCGCAGGTTCTGTGTTGGTGCATGAGGCATTTTTTCGAATTGCTGGGAGTCAATCAGGACGCCACTCAAGAACAGATCCGCCGCGCGTATCATCAGCAATTGGCTGCTTGGAACCCCGAGCGCTTTCATCAGAACTCCCGGCTTCGGAGAACTGCAGAAAAGAGAACGGTCGCTCTTCGTCGAGCGTATACCAAAATCGAGAGGCGTTGTCCTTACGCTCCCGTGCAATTCCGAGGGGAGGGCGTCGGGAGTGACGGGGTGGCGGGCGCGCCGCTGAATACGATGCCGAAGTCGCCGGAAGCTGCAGCAGCAGAGAAGCGAGTCGGCGCGATGCTTTCCCCTACGTCTTATCATCTTCTGCTCTTGCTACTTTTGAGTTTTTCTATCGTCGCTCTGGTCGATCTTCAGCGCATGATTGACCGTGGGGTATCCCAGGCCCTCCAAGTGACGGACGTTACCTCGAGCGCGGTTGTGGTCGGTTCCGCAGAACGAAATCCTACATCCTCATTCGCCAGAGCGCTCCCGCCGCGAAATGCCGAACAATTTGTGCATTTTCCCGGAATGCTCGAGAAGGCGACGAGCAATCCGGCCAGTGATGTGCCGCTGATCGAAGCGGCCAAAAGCTGCGATGTTCGTGCTGCGCGTCGTTTGTTGAACGGTGGAGCGGATCCGAACGGAGCGGACCGCGAAGGTGCTACCTCCTTGATGTGGGCGGCAAGAAGAAATTGCGTGCCCATAGCCCATCTTCTAATCGAGCGGGGCGCGCAACTTGATTTGGAGAGTGATAATGGGTTCTCCGCGTTGATGTGGGCCGGATTTTACTACCACCTCGAGGTAGCTCGAGTCCTCGTCTCCGCGGTTCCGGTCACGCCGTGACGGTGCTAGGTCAGGTGACAGTCACGACCTCCCACGGCCGGGTGATGTCAGAACGTATTTTGCTCCGGAGCAGCTTTCGGCTTTCCTCGATTATTCTTTTCGGCAAGTGCGATACATTTCGGCTTCTCTGGATTTGACTTACAGTAGTCATTCAATGTGCCGTAGCCTCGGCCCTGTCGACGCGTGCTGGGTGAGCAGCGCTTCTCTTCAGGATTCTTTGCACAAAACTTTCGCAGCATTTTTTCCCGACGCTTATCGCGCTCTCTTCGCTGCACGCATTTCTTCGAGTGAGGATTCTCGAGACAGAATTGCTCCAGACGCCAGCCTTTTGACTGCTTCTCCTCTTGAATGGCACCACACCGTTCATCGTCAGGGTTTTGCTTACATATCTCGCGTAGCTTGATCATCGTATCGCGCAGCTTCGCTTTCATAATTTGGCAGGCTTCGTTGTTGGGATTTGCCGCGCAGTCTCGGCTAACCTGCTTTATCTGCTCCCGATAGGTTTGCAGCGGGTTGAGTTCGATTTCTTCCGCACCTACCGGCACACTGAACAGAATCACCAGGCCCAGAGCGGCCATAGGGCGACCAAGCATTCGCGTGCCGAGCGAGTATCGGTGAGGTTTTGCCATAAGCTCTTTTAACCTTTGTTCTTTTTCCTGTTATGGGGCTATGCGGAACGAGGGTGGCACGGCGCTAGTGGGGGCTCTAACATGTTGGATTATTTGGCATTTGGGCGTGTTCGGTAGGGAGTCGGCGACGGGGAAAGACTCGACTCACGCTCAAAGCGGTGAGGTCGTTTCTTGATGCTTCGGCACCACGTCGTGGCCGGAGGCGGCAAACAGGAAAGAGCTCTATGCTCCTGAAGCGAGCTGACGGCGCTAGATTTATCTGGCGAAAAAGCGAATCGCCCCACTAGTTTAGCTACACAGACACCCCGTAGAATGGGCCTGAGTGGCTCTGTTACCTGGAGGGACGGCAATGCAGAAAATTCAACGATTGAGACTAACCATCGTCGTCGTGGCGTTTTGCAGCATGCTGCTAGACAGTTCCGTCGTGTCGGCGGGAGGATTTGCAGTGCTCGAGCAGAGCACTCGCGGACTTGGACAATCGTTTGCCGGCGCGACCACCGGTTTCGGTGATGGCAGCAGCATCTGGTACAACCCGGCGGCAATGACCGAAATTGAAGGCACGTCGTTCCATCTGGGCAACAATCTGATTTTACCCGGTGCAGATTTTGAAAACGAGGGTTCGAGCCTAGCGGCCGCGCTCGGTGGGGGACCGGTGGCTGGGG
>JAGRAW010000075.1 GCA_020434415.1 Bdellovibrionales bacterium | reverse complement strand
ACCGATCGCAGACGAGGCTAGCGGATCTAGCTGGCCGCGTCTCCCTCGTCCTCCACCTTTTCCTCGCTCTCGGCCAAGCGTGCAACGGCTGCGACCTTTTCCCCTTCGGCGAGCGAGATCAGGCGGACGCCTTGGGTGTTTCTCCCAATGAGCGATATGGAATCGGCAGGGATACGGATTACCGTCCCGGCGTTTGTTACCAGCATTACCTCATCAAGATCATACACGCGGCACGAACGAACCACGTTTCCGTTCCGCTCGGTCGTTTTGATATCGATGATTCCTTTTCCGCCACGTCCCTGGCTGCGGTATTCCTCAATCCGGGTTCGCTTTCCGTAACCATTTTCGCAGACGGAGAGCAGTGCCCGACTTCCCTTTCCTGCTTCAAATGCCTCGTGCTCCGCATCGGGGGCCTCCTCCTGCGGCTCACCTTCGGGGGCGACCGTCACCAGACCGACCAGCACGTCATCCTCACCAAGACTGATTCCGCGAACGCCGCGAGCGGTGCGCCCCATCGCGCGAACAGTCTCTTCAGGAAAACGAATCGACATGCCGTGTCGAGTCGTTAGCAGAATCTGTCTGCTGCCGTCGGTGATGTCGGCACCCATCACTTCGTCTCCTTCATCGAGAGATGATGCTCGGATGCCGCCTTTGCGAACATTTGAAAAAGCCATCAGGTCGACGCGCTTAATGTAGCCCTGACGAGTCGCAATCACCACAAAGCGCCCCTCCTCAAACTCCCGAACGGGCAAGATAGCGCTGACAAACTCGTCTTTTTCGAGCTCGAGCATGTTGACAATCGCGCGGCCGCGGGCTGTGCGATTCATCTCCGGGAGCTTGTAAACCTTCAACCAGTAGAGCTTGCCCTTGTTGGTGAATACCAAAAGGTACGCGTGGGTGGACGCGATAAAGATGTCGCTGATGAAGTCTTGGTCCGTCTCTTCATCGAGTCGCTTTGACCCGCGAACCCCTTTGCCTCCGCGCCCCTGGGCCCGGTATTGGGATGGCGAGCACCGCTTCACGTAGCCTTTATGACTGATGGTCACCACCATGTCTTCTTCGGCTATCATGTCTTCGAGTTCGATCTCGTCGGCGTTTTCCTCGATGGTTGTTCGGCGCTCATCGCCGAAGCGCTCGAGGATTTCCTTAAGCTCGGTAACAATCACTCGATCGACTTCTCGAATGTCTGAGAGAATCCGCTTGAGTTCTGCGATCTGCTTCTCAAGCTCCGACGCTTCCTCCTCGATTCCCTTGCGTTCAAGGGCGGTCAAACGACGAAGCGGCATGTCGAGAATGTGCTGCGCCTGAACCTCGGAGAGCGAGAACCGCTCGATCAACCGGGCTTTCGCAATCGGAACCGTCTCTGACTGTTTGATGACCTCGATCACCTCGTCGATATGCGACAAGGCAATCATCAGGCCTTCCAGGATATGAAGGCGTGCTTCGGCTTTCGCCAGCTCGAATCGGCAGCGTCGGGTAACAACGGTGCGTCGGTGAGCGTTGAACTCTTGCAGCATCGCCCGCAGGCTCAACACCTGTGGACGACCCTCGACGATCGCCAGCATCGTCACCCCATAGGTGCGCTGAAGCGAGGTGAGACCGTAGAGTTGGTTGAGAACGACCTCGGGAACCGCGTCCCGTTTCAGTTCGATGACGACGCGCATTCCCTTGCGATCAGACTCGTCCCGCAATCGAGCGATGCCCTCGATCCGCTTGTCGTTTACGAGCTCGGCGATTTTCTCGATGAGTTTCGCCTTGTTGACCTGATAGGGCACCTCATCGATGATGAATGCTTCAACATCCTTCTTCTGACCTTTCAGGGTTTCCTGACGCACCCGGCCACGTATTTTCAGCAGCCCGCGACCAGTCTCGTAAATCTGACGAAGCGTCGCACTGCCGTAGATAATACCGCCAGTCGGAAAATCAGGCGCGGGAACGAGTTCCATCAGCTCTTCGGTCGTTACCTCCGGCTCTTCGATTAGCCGGATCGCAGCCTGCACTACTTCCGAGAGATTGTGCGGCGGAATGCTCGATGCCATTCCCACCGCGATTCCTTCGGCACCATTGACCAGCAGCCCCGGAATGAGCGACGGGAGTACGATGGGTTCCTGTACCGTGCCATCAAAGTTATCCGCAAAGTCGACTGTATCTTTGTCGATATCGGCAAGCATCGTTTCTGCGAGCTGCGTCATGCGCGACTCGGTATACCGATAGGCTGCCGGAGAATCTCCATCGATCGAGCCGAAGTTCCCCTGTCCGTCGATCAGCGGATAGCGGAGGTTCCATGGCTGCGCCATCCGGACGAGCGAATTGTAAACTGCGGAGTCGCCGTGCGGATGGTATTTTTTCAGCACCTCTCCAACGACCCCGGCGCACTTCGAATAGCCTTTATTCGATGTGAGCCCTTCCCGCAGCATTGCGTAAAGGATGCGGCGGTGAACCGGCTTCAATCCGTCGCGGACATCCGGGAGCGCACGCCCGATGATGACGCTCATCGCGTAGTCCATATAGGACCCGCGCATCTCGTCTTCAATATTGACTGGAATGATATTGGTACTGTCCATCAGATATCCAGATTGCGCACCCTAAGCGCATTCTCCTCGATAAACTCGCGTCGAGGCTCGACGGTGTCACCCATCAGCAGTGTGAAAAGACTGTCGGCTTCGATGACATCATCGACCCGCACCTGCAGCATGCTCCGATGCGCCGGGTCGAGCGTGGTATCCCAAAGCTGCTCAGGGTTCATTTCCCCAAGACCCTTGAAGCGAGTGATTGATAGACCCGAGCGTCCTCGTTCCAAAATTCGCTCCCGAAGCTCAAAAATGCTGTCGCAGCTCTTTTCGAAAGCCTTCGCTCCTTCTTGCGCGGCAACTTGATACGGAGGCCGCCCAAGCGCTTGCGCTTTCGAGAGAATCGACTGTAGCTGGAGAAAGTCCTCGGCTCCGACCAGGCCATAGTGAACGTTGGTCGAAAACACTTCCCCATCGCGCTCGATCGAAAAACTTACGCTGTAGGTGCCGTGCTCTTCGTCGTAGGTGTAGTGAGGCTCGAGTACGGTGTAGGACGGGAAATACCCTTTAATCCACTCTTCGGCGCCTTGCACCACCTTCTCCAGGCTTTCTTTCGCAGTGAGAGCGTCTTTGGTAAGCGCCTTCTGCACCGCAAACGCCGAAAGAAGGTTTCTTCGCACCGAATCAACTTCCAGCACCTCGAGAATTCGCACCGCCTCGTTGAGCTCTCGCAAGAAGCTCTCCAGCTCCGGCCCCTGCAGCTCGAGCTCTCCGGCTTGACCTTTTACGACAGCACCGTCCGTGCCTGCGTTGATTACGAAGGCATCAAACGCTGCGTCATCGTGCAGGTAAAACTCCTGACGACCCTTTTTGATTCGGTAAAGCGGCGGCTGCGCGATGTAGAGATACCCCCGCTCGATCAGCTCCGGCATCTGACGGAAGAAGAAGGTTAGCAGCAGGGTGCGGATATGGCTTCCATCGACATCGGCGTCCGTCATGATGACGACTTTGTGATAGCGAAGCTTTGAAATATCGAAGTCATCGCTGCCGATACCACAGCCTAGAGCCGTGATCATGGTCCGAATCTCTTCAAAGGCCAGCATCTTGTCGAAACGAGCCTTCTCGACGTTCAGAATCTTACCTTTGAGCGGCAGGATCGCCTGATTTGCTCGATCTCGGCCTTGTTTTGCCGAGCCTCCGGCAGAATCGCCCTCCACCAGATAGATTTCACACTGGGACGGGTCTTCATTTTGGCAATCAGCGAGCTTACCGGGAAGCGAGTTGGAATCGAGCGCGCCTTTACGGCGAACAAGCTCGCGGGCACGCTTTGCCGCCTCGCGGGCACGCTGTGCATCGAGAGCTTTACCGATGATCGTTCGAGCAATCGGGGGATTCTCTTCGAGAAACACCATCAATTTCTCGCCCAGCATCGATTCGACCAAGCCCTTCACTTCGCTATTGCCAAGCTTCGTCTTGGTTTGGCCTTCGAACTGCGGTTCCGGAATCTTGATTGAGATGATCGCCGTCAATCCTTCGCGGGTATCTTCTCCTTCCAGCTTCTCGTCTTTCTTGAAGAAATTATTCTGAGAAGCGTAGGTGTTGATGACCCTGGTAAGCGCCGTGCGAAATCCGGCGAGGTGAGTCCCCCCCTCGATAGTATTGATGTTGTTGGCGAAGGAAAAAACCGATTCGCTGTAGCCGTCGCTGTACTGGAGAGCGACTTCCATGCTGATACCGTCACGGGTGTCGGTGAAATACATCGGCTCGTCAAACAACGGCGACTTGGTCTTGTTGAGATGTTTGACGAAACTCTTGATCCCGCCTTCGTAGAAGAACTCCTGACTCCGGCCGCTTCGTTCATCGGTAAAAACGATCCGGATGCCGCCGTTGAGGAACGCAAGTTCACGAAATCGTGCGGCTAGAGTGTCGTATTTGAAACCCTCTATTCCCTTGAAAATCTCGGCATCCGGGAAAAAAGTCACGCGAGTGCCGCGCTTGGTGGTTGTGCCGATTTCCTTCAGATCGGCTAACGGCGCGCCCCGCCGATACTCCTGAAAAAAGACCTTGTTCTCGCGCTTTACTTCGACGCTAAGGCGCTCGCTTAGAGCGTTTACCACCGAGACGCCGACCCCGTGCAGACCCCCCGAGACTTTGTAGGCCTTGTTTTCGAACTTTCCACCGGCGTGGAGCTTCGTCAGCACCACCTCCACCGCGCTCTTACCCTCCACGGGGTGGATATCAGTGGGAATGCCGCGACCGTTGTCTTCTACGGTAATCGAGCCGTTGACGTGAATGGTCACTTGAACGGAGTCGCAATAGCCTCCCATCGCTTCATCGATGGAGTTATCGACGACTTCGAAGACCAGATGGTGATAGCCGCGCTCGCCGGTATCACCGATATACATCCCCGGACGCTTTCGAACTGCATCGAGTCCCTCGAGAATCTTGATATTCTCGACGCCATAGTCGTCCCCGGACGACTGGCGAGCGATCTCGGTAGCCTCTTCGGCAGAACTCTCGTTCATGAGCGGTCGTACTTCCTAAAAAATGTACTGTCGAGCCAATCCGTATGGGCGGGAGTCGGGCTCGCGGCTGCGTTCAGACGCTACTTTCCGGCCGCCTCTCTCGGTCCTACCTACGTACTCACTGAAGCGCGGCCGTTCTTGCGATCGACTCAATCACTTGGAGGTACTGCGGGCTAAAACACGCCCTGGAGTGGCGCCGCTAAAGCGGTGGTTTCGTTGTCGAAACACCGTCTGCAGCTCGGCCTTGAAAAACGTCGAAGTATAGCCTTTCCGAGGGATTTCAGCAAACAAACGAGAGTAGTGATATTAAGAGCTTACCCGGGAAGAGGGCCTCAGCCGGTCCGGCCGGTTTCACCCGGGAATTTACGTCGATTCAGCAGCCTGTTTTACGGTAGCAATAGCCTGGTTCTCGTGTTGTGCTGACGAGGTTCGGTCCTGGAACGATATGTCCAAGGTGCTAAGAGTTTTCCTGTCACTATGGCAAAAACAACCCCGACTTCCATCCCGAGCCCGAGGTATCAGGGATACGGATATGAGAGCGCCCCGCAGGCTCCTCTGTCGGGACGCGCGCTGGTGATCATTCCGACGTACAACGAAGTCGACAACGTCGAACGGATAGCCCGTGAGGTATCCGAAGCGATCGCGTGCGATATTCTTTTCGTTGACGATAACTCACCTGATGGAACAGGTCGGACACTGGACACGTTGGCCGCTGCCTCTGAGCGAGTGCATGTACTTCACCGCCAGCAGAGGCTCGGTTTCGCTGCGGCGTTCGTCGACAGCATGCGCTGGGCCCTGGACCGCCGGTACGACCTCATCATCCAGATGGACTCAGACTTCTCCCACGACCCGAAGCATCTGCAAGAGCTGGCCGCTCGAGCGGGCGAATTCGAGTTGGTAATTGGTAGTAAATATGTTTCCGGGGGGCGGGTGGAAGGCCTGGCTCCGTGGCGGAAATGGTTGAGTCGCTACGGTAATCTCTATGCGCGCAGCGTACTTTGGCTCAAGGATCGGCGCTTCTCGATTCGTGATGCGACCAGCGGGTACTGTTGTTGGCAAGCCTCGTTGCTGCGTCGGGTAGTGAGCGAACCGATTCGTGCCGAGGGGTATGCATTTCAGATTGAAATGAAGTGGCGAGCGATACGTGGGGGGGCCGCTGCTGTGGAAGTGCCGATATGCTTCGTCGACCGTGTAGCCGGTCGCTCTAAAATGTCGCCAAGTATCATCTTGGAAGCCTTGACCCTCCCGCTTCGGCTGGTCCGACGGTAGCCCAAACTCGCTACTGCCACTTCAGTAGACGGCAGCAGCGCCGGGTTTACGAGGAAATCCTTCCCTCATGAATCTCGATTACATGGGCATCCACTGAAGCAGCATCGAGAAACTTTGACCGATCGGTGCTGGTGATAATGATTTGGCTCGAAAACTCGTGAAGCAGGTCATAAAATGCCTGTTGTCGCCCGGCGTCGAGCTCCGATTCGACATCATCGAGTAGAAGCACCGGGTCTTCCTCCGTTCGCTCGCGAAGGACCTGAATGGCTGAGAGCTTAAGTGACAAAGCGATGCTTCTTGCCTGCCCCTGAGAGGCAGAGGAGCGAGCTGGATGTTCCCGTTTATTGCTCTCAAGAAAGAACCCTAGATCATCGCGATGGACCCCGAAGGTAGTAGTTCTCCGTCTGAGATCCGACTCCCAGCGCTCTTGATAGCGTTTCACAAGCTCGGCTGGCGCCAGCGGCCCCGTCCCCTCCAGGCACTGACTCAAGAATCGCAGGGTCACCGTTTCCTTAGCGCCCGCTGCAACTCGCTGATACCGAGCAGAGAATTGCTCAGCCAGCGCTTGAGTCAGTTGCAGGCGTTGTTGGACGACGTGCGCCCCGTGTTCAGCCAGTACTTGATCCCACGCTGCTAACGCTTGGCGAACTCCGGACGACGAAGTGCCTCCTGTCTGGGAGAGCAGCTTGTTACGGTGCTTCAGGGCCCGCTGGTACGCTACGAGGTGCTCCACATAGCCGTGGGAGCTCATCGCGAGCAGTCGGTCGAGAAAGGAACGTCGGCCCGCAGGAAGGCCCTTCACCAGTTGCAGCTCGTCCGGCGTAAAGACTAGGCAGTTCAACTGCCCGTAGAAACTCCCGGCACTTTGAATACGATTTTCGTTGAGGAAAACACTACGTTTCCCGCCGCGTATCTCACAGCGGAGTCTCTTCTCGCCCACGGCAGTCGCAACTGTTCCGGCAACGAAACAGTCGGGCGCACCCGATCCTTTCGATCCAAGATCGCCGGTTTTTTCCTTATCCCAGGAAACGAGTTCGCGAATGCGGGAGCTTCGGAAGGACTTGGCATGCGCAAGTAAGTAAACCGCCTCTAGTACGCTAGTCTTTCCTTGGCCGTTTCGCCCGATGAGCGACGTTACCCGCTTAGGGAAAGGAAGTACCTGGTTGGCGAGATTGCGAAACCCGGCGACCTCAAGGCGTTCTAGGCGCACCCGTCATCGCTATTCGAAGCGCATCGGCATTACGATGCAGGTATACAGCTCATCGCCGGAACCGATGAAAACCCCTGGCCCCAGCTCGCCTTTCAGCTTCAGTGTGATCATTTCACTACCGGACATCGCACCCAGCAGGTCGAGCAAATACTTGGCGCTGAAGCCGATGGTAAGATCTTCTCCGGTCTGCTCGACCGAAATTGTCTCAGTCGCTTCTCCATACTCAGGACTTTGCGACGACACTACCAGACTCCCTTCCATCACCTTGCATTTGACGGCCTTGGTTTTATCGGTGGTAACCAGGGAAACCCGCTTCACCGCAGAAAGGAAGTCGGTTCGAGGCACTTGGATGGTAGTAGTGCTTTCCAGGGGAATTACTTGCTTGTAGTCAGGGAACTGCCCGTCAACCAATCGAACACCCAGGGTGACCAAACCGCTTTGCACGGTAAAGAAACCATCGCTCACGGAAACTTTCGCCGAACCCTCATTGTCTTCCAGAACTTTCTTGAGCTCCTGGATACCTTTACGCGGTACGATAACCGACTGCTCGATGGAGAAGCCTTCCGCCGGACGATCAATCATCGCCAGCCGATGTCCGTCAGTCGCAACCAGCCGTAGACACTTCTTTCCAGGCCCTAGGGAGCCTTCTGTCGTCTCCGCGAACACTCCGTTGATGTTGTAACGGGTTTCATCGGTAGACACCGCAAACGCCGTTTTATCGAACATCTGATAGAACTTCGACGCATCGACCGAAACGGGATTTCGCAGCTCCACACCGGCGATATTGGGAAATTCATCAGCCGATGTGCCGTTAATCTTGAACCTCGACTGACCGCATTCGATGTCCAGGCGTTGTCGCTTCGATTCTGTAACGGTAATCGCCTGGCTCGGTAGCTCTCGGATGATATCGTAGAGCACCTTCGCATCCACCGTGATGCTGCCGGGAGTCTTCACCGTAGCTTCAGCTTCACCGACGAGGCTGACCTCGAGATCCGTTGCTGCAACTGTCAGCTTTCCCGCTTCAGCGGTCAGCTTCACATTCGCCAGAATCGGCATCGTGTTCTTGCGTTCGACGATGGTGTTGGTGAGGTAAAGAAGCTGCGCAAAGTTTTCTTTGGAAATCGAAAAATGCATCGTTGAACTCCCTAAAGGCCAATTGACGACCTTAACTGCAGGCTTTTTTCATCGAACCAGTGAAGCAGGACACTCGCTGAACAGGTAGATCCACAATTCGGTATCGGATCTCACATACCCCTTCTTAGTCTCAAGCACAGCGACTTTCTAGAGCGCATCTAACCAGCTTCTATAGAACGCTCTCAGACGCGACACCATCCTCACACTCTTTCGCCGCAAGAAAGGGACTATACTACACGGATCTGTGAAAGTCCCTTCATCATCTGACAGACACGACGGCATCTAAGTCATCTTGGAAAACTCTTCTCTTTCCACTTCTTCTTCTAACTATTCTTTAAATAAAAAAGATAGCAGTAGTTATAGAGGAACGATGATCCCGTGTAGAACAGCATTAACTATTCGAACTTATGACGATCCATGCTGTGGAGAAGCCGTGCATGAGCCTGAGGTACAACTGTGCGGTGCATGTGGAGAAGTTCTAACAACTTTGGCCGGTCGGCCTGCGGCTGGTTATCGTTGTTGATAGCGGTCTAGTTAGCCACAGATTGTTCATTCCCCTATAACCCTCTTATCCATAACTTATCCACAGGAAATAAACGGTTAGTTCTTTTCGCTTTTACCTAGGGAATTGCCTGAAATACCAAGGTTTCTGATGCAACCGTGAAAACAGGCGTGAAATACACCACCCGTTATCGACAAGTTATCAACAGATGTTTCGTAACCGAAAATGTACGTTTTGTTTGCTCGGCAAGGAGTCCGAGACGGGGACGTGCGACGGTGGGGCAAGGTAGCACACAGCCGCCGCTAGTAACAGTCCGGGGCTGCGAAAAATAAAGGTATTCCGTTAGGAAAAAAGCGCACGCTCAAGCTCTGTGAGCTCTTGTTGAAATTCCGGTGCTTTGTTGATGCGCTCGGCAATCACCTTGTTGGCGTGAATCACCGTGGAATGATCTCGCCCGCCGAAAATGGCGCCTATTTCCGGATACGAGCAGCCGGTAAGCTTCCGGCAGAAATACATCGCAACTTGGCGCGCGAAGGCAATGTTGTGCGTTCGGCGCTTACCGACAAGGTCGTGCACGCTGACATTATATCGTTCAGCGACCGCCTTCTGGATCACTTCGGTAGTCACCTCTCGGTGCTTCACCGGAGCTATCGTCTTAAGAATTTCTTCCGCAACTGACAGATTGGGCTCAGCCTCGTTCAGAGAACAGAATGCCAACAACCGGTTGAGCGCTCCTTCGAGCTCTCTAACGTTGGTGTCGATACGTTTAGCCAGAAGCCCGGCGACATCATCCGGCAGGAAAGTGCCGTTTGCTTCAGCCTTCTTGGTAATGATGGCAACGCGAGTCTCGAAATCCGGCGCCTGTAGATCAGTTGTCAGGCCGGAGGCGAATCTAGTTCTTAGCCGCTCCTCCAGCCCCACGAGCTCTTGAGGAACCTTGTCCGACGTAATAACAATCTGCTTTTGTCGGTTATGCAGCTCGTTGAACGTGTGGAAAAACTCTTCCTGTGTCCGCTCTTTTCCGATGATGAACTGGATGTCGTCGATGATGAGCAAATCGAGGGAGCGAAACTTACTCTTGAAGCGGTCCATGGTGTTGGACTTGAGCGCTGATATAAGCTCGCTGACAAAGGTCTCCGAAGAAACTAGCAGACTTTTCTTGCCTCTACGCCGAGCAGCATTGCCAATCGCATTTGCGAGATGGGTCTTTCCCAGACCGACACCGCCGTACAGAAACAAGGGGTTGTATTTACACCCCAGATGCTCAGACACGCGCAATGATGCGGCATAAGCGAACTGATTGCAGCCACCTACGACAAAGTTAGAGAAATTGTATTTTGCGTTGAGATTGGTCGCCGCTTCGCTTTCGACGCGTTGTTGGGACCGGGATTCGACGCTTCTTACCGGTGCCCGCTTTGCGGCAATTGCCGTGGCGCGACGGATGCCGTCAGATGCTTCGGGGCGATGTGATTCCGCGCTCTCCGTCGCGAGCTGACGCGCGGAGACTTTGAAACGAATGGCCGTTTCTCTGACGCCGATTATCTCTGAAATGGAAGAAGAAATTAACTGGCCGTAGTGGCGCTCAATATGATCGCAGCAGAATTTATTGGGAGCGAGTAAAGTCACTTCCGCAGTAGTTGCCGCAACACGCGCACCGGAAAAATCGGGATATTCTATGGCAGCGATAGCAAGCGGCTTGATCCATGCGGCGTAAATTTGCTTGTCGAGATGGTTCTTGAGGAGCTGAGTGCTTTGGTTCCATACACTCTGAGCGTCCAGAGGCCGCTCATTCATCGCTAGACTCTTCGAAACCTGCATTGCGCCCCGTCCGATACTCGCCAATTCCTGTTCTGTTGCGCTCAGGTCCCGCCCCAGCAGGGTGACAGGATCTACTGTGCCCAATACAAGCTGGTCCCTCAGTTCGAGGGGGCTTCCCAATTCCAGAGGGCTGCCCATGGCAGCCCGATGAGATGATGACTCGATAAGATGATGAGATGAAAGGTCATCCTTCCCATCGGTATCCTCGTTTCGGTTCAGCTCGCCGTGCGGCACTAGACGCTCCCGTGTATTCTGCCGGCTCGCCGTGTACTGTGAATCGCCTTCCTCGATGGAACGAAGCGGTCTCGTAAATGTGCTCAACGATAAACGTCTTACACAAAAAACGAGCTACACAGCACGACAAGCTACACAGTATGTGTGGGCGAATTGGAACAGCCTATCCCAACCAGGGCACTCTTTCGCTACAGCAGACCCTTTTCCCACAACAGAACTGCATCTTCCCGCGGCACATTCAAAGACCTTCGAAAACTCCGTTCGCCTGAACGCTACCGAGGGCGGTAGCGAAAGCCATTTGCAACACCAACTTGGAATTTTCAGAAGGACTGCTTGAAGCACACCTGAGAAGAACAACTATGCTCAACCAGAAAAAACGGGTTCGACTCCTTCAACGTCACCTTTCAAAAACGAACTGCTAAAAACCGGCGGTCCCTAACGGGCTGCCTTTCACTTTGGATCATCTCTACTTCTGATGATCTCCTCCTCAACCCCCCACCGAACCTCGATTCGACGGAACGGTAGCTCCACTGAGTTGTAGCTCCACTGAGTTGTTGCTCAACCGAGTTGTCGCAACACCAAGTTGTCGCAATACCGAAAAAGCTTCTTCGACATTGCGCCTCCGAGGGTTCGAAGAGACTACCTATTCCTTGCTAGCAATACAAACAGGTCGCGTCAAACTTGAGGCACGTTAAAGTGCAACGTCGAAGAATTTCAATCGCATGGCGTAGAAAAAATTTTCGCTGCAAAAAGTACACGGAGCGTCGACGAAGTTGTGTTGTTATCGTCGAGGTACAACGCTCAATCGTTACCATCGGTAATGACTCGAAGTTGTACATCGCGTCGCAGAATATGTCCGATGAACAGCAGGAAAAAGCGGTGATTCTACTTTATTCAGGAGAATCATCCTGAGTCACAGGTCAACGCGACACATCGACACGCGTCTGATAGCCGCGTCGGCTCAATAGCCGCAGTCTTGTGTTCTGTTTATCGGAGCAGGCGGTATTCAGCTGTGGGGCGCCCTCATGGCGCTGCTCAGCTTTCCACGGCACAATCGCTCTGGGCGATTCTTTTCTATCAATCTGCTAGTGTTCGCGCCGATTGGTTTCGGTGAAACAAAACGGTCAGGTCAGATGGACTCTTCGAGCGAGTTGCTCTCCTCTACCCCAAATGCCTATCAGAGCGTAGCGGCTTTCGCGACGGCGGCAGTCATCACGATCATGGGGGCCGGCATTGTCCGGCTACTACTCCCCCTATCCTGGATTGGCGCCTTGCCTCTAACGGGTATTGTTGTGGCGCAAGCAGCTTGTTTTTTGAACTTCAAGAGCTGGCAGCTTATCCTTCACTGCGTCGTCGTCGGCGCGCAAGGCGCTACAGAGCTATCGAGCGAACAGGGGTTACCGAGCGGTCAGGGGTTATCGAGCCAAGAAGAGGACACCCGATCGACGATGGTGCGTGCATTAGGGTATAAGACCGCCGGAATTTTGCTTGCGGTCTGGTACCTACTGCAAGGAGACGATCGAAGCCTCGTCGCTTTTATGGTGGGCTTCAGTTCATTCCTCCTCATCGGGCTTCTGCTTCTTGCCATCTGGCACGCGGTGCCGGGCCGACGGCCTGGTAGGGGCAACACTCAGCGGGGGAGGTAGGTCTCCGAGCAGAAGCCGCGTCGCCGGGGGAAGGCCGCGAGAACTTTGCTTCGGGGAGCTTTTAATCTTACTCCGAAATGTTGTAGAGATGAAAGCGATCGTCCGCAGCGTTTCCAATCAAATTACTCAACTAAACCGCTTTTGCCTCAGGCAAATCGCTGGTTGTGTGAGAAACGCTCGGTAAGCAGAGCTATATAAGCGAGAGCTCCCTGTGCGGGGCACCGAACGAAGAGGGTATACTCAGAACCGGTCGCTCGCACGGAGATCGCTCAG
>JAGRAW010000074.1 GCA_020434415.1 Bdellovibrionales bacterium | reverse complement strand
GGACCAGAATCGTTGGTCGTATCAAGCCTTACATCCGGCGTTGTCGGACCAGAATCGTTGGTCGTATCAAGCCTTACATCCGGCGTTGTCGGACCAGAATCGTTGGTCGTATCAAGCCTTACATCCGGCGTTGTCGGACCAGAATCGTTGGTCGTATCAAGCCTTACGTCCGGCGTTGTCGGACCAGAATCGTTGGTCGTATCAAGCCTTACGTCCGGCGTTGTCGGACCAGAATCGTTGGTCGTATCAAGCCTTACGTCCGGCACTGTCGGACCAGGACCACTGGTCGTATCAAGTCTTACGTCCGGCGTTGTCACACCACCTGAGTTGTTCCTCTCACCCCCGGGAGGACTGAAAGTGCCCGCAGTGACTTCCGCCTCCGGCGAAAGATCACTTGGGGAAGGCGCACTCTCGGGATCATTATCAGGAACAGGAGCGCTTGGAGGGCCAGATGCGGCTGCCGGATCGGGTTCGCTCGCCGGTTGGGGCGTCTCAGGCTGAGTCTCCACCGTAGGTGGTTGTGGGGGTGCCGGAGGCGTTTCAGAGATTGTGCCAAGCGTTCTGGGATCAACTACGATACTTTGTCCCCCGATATCAAGTCGAAGCCGCGTCAGGCTGGCATCTGCAACGACCTTGAACCGCACACCATCAGGACCATGCGTCGTCTGGGTCGAATACCGACCATCACATTTGCTGGAAGTGACTTTATACGAATGGCCACAGCGGTCGACGCCTTGAAGCTGAGTATAGCTTCCGCCCAGCGAGTAGCCGCCATCGTAGCTATAGCCGACTCGATAACGATCCACGTTGGCAGAGAAACTAATTTCGACGCTGCCGTCCGATCTTTTTGTGATGGTCGCACCCAACTTGCGTTCGAGTGTATGCTGGTCGGACACAGTCCCCAAGCCGAGGGATTCTTTCTTGCTCCGATAATCTTCCATCGAAGTGGATTGCGGAGAAGTAACGTGCGCCGCCGGTGCCCGACACTGGCTAATTGAAGGTTGGCAGCGGGGATGACAGTGATTGACGATATTTATTCCCATGATGCTCTCAAACTACTTTAGACACACGTCTCCACGTGGCAGTTATGCACAGCGGAGCGCCAATAGTGACTAAAAGTTGTCCTAAATCTAAAAAGCAAGTGCTGATTCTCTCCTGAGCCCTAGGATTAAGAGTGCCGGGAATGCACGAAATAGGGAAAAAGTGAAAAAGGGTGGAGCGTTGGATTGCTCAAAACCGTGGTCAAAAGAAAGACCGCGGACACCCACCTCATTTTCCTAGCACTGACCTTGAGGAGGGATCAGTGCCGATTGGTCTACTGAAGAAGCCCGAAGTCTTCCAGAGCCTTTTCGCAGGCCACTTTGACATCGTTGTTCAGATACTCGAGGTCTCCCTCGTCGGTAACCGTGACACCGATGGTCGCCAGCAGCCGCTCTTGCTCCGCTTCCACTCCGTTGGGGGTGGGAGAATTCGACTGGGCCAGTTCTTCAATTAGTCTATCCCAGTCTTCTTTGCTTGCAGGTCGGGACGGGTCATTCGACCGCGCCCATGCTCCGTAACAGAGTCCGGTTTTGCGATCCCTTTGCCCTGCGACGGCCGAAGCCGTTACCGGAGATTCAGGCAGGCTTGGAGCAGTCGCCAAAGGAGCAGGCTGCTCCGACGGAGCGACCGCGTCCGGAGCGATCCGGGCGAGTTGCTCCGTAATCTCCTTTTTTAGGGACGTCTGGGTGCCGACCACTACCCAAAGCCCCCAGCAGGCTATTGTGATCGCGATCCAGCCAAGTTCCGCGCCAGGCTTCGCCTGGTCGATCTTGGGCCGGAAAATGCCGTGCTCTCGCGTGAGCACGTTCAGTAGGACCACCGACACGACGACGTTGATCACCAGCCAGATGTACCGCCACATGACCCCCCCGACTTGGGAGACAGTGCCCCACAGTCGTGACCAGAATCCGACATCAGCAGCCGGAGTCTCTGTCACGAAGTAGGGGGAGCATGCGACCCCCAACACGAAGGCTACGAAAAGCAGCACAACGAACAGCGCTGCCTTGGCCGGCTCCTTAACCAAGGAAGCCCGTAAGCTGTCCCGACGATCCAACGAAGTTCCATCCTTACTCATAAGACACTCTCCTCTCGAGAGAAAAAACAGCCCCACATTCCCTACAGCAACAGCGCTGTAGGAATTTGCGCGCGCATTGCGGGGCAGATGTGCCTACAGGCCTTAGCCTCTAGGCACACCTGCCGCTGCGAATACGCAGGGATGCTCGTTTCCTCCTGAGGAAGAGCTGTCAGAGTCGGACAGAATGATGAGGATAGGTGATAGAAAGACGATTGCGCGCGTGCGCAACCGGGTAAAACCTACCGCAATCCAACTTACTCCAAATAAGTGTTCGCGGGAGTGAAACCCGCTTGCTCAAAGAACTACTTCAGAGCACGCAGCGTTAGGTATTCTACGGTGCATTGAAGTTATGCTGTCGGGGCACGCTTCGATGACATATGTGCGAGTAATTGCAAAGGCGTACCGTTCTCTGCGGAGGTGGACGGTCAGCAATCGGTATAAGTTGCGCAGACTTAGGTTCCGGCGTCTTGCCCTGAAAGTTTTGCGGGAACGGTAGAATTTGTAACTGCCGGGGCTTTTATGTAAACGTCCGGACGTTCCTTCTCCTTTTTCAATCCGTGATGCGTAGACTTGTCCCTGCTGCTCCGTGTTCTTCTGCGTTCTCTTGCGTTCTTCTCCCGCCGGCCTGGTCAGTATTCCTGCTCCAAGGTGTTCAGCACGAAGCAGCAGCGAATCCTTTAAGTGGGTTTTTCTCTGCCGTCTTGGCCTATTCCAATTCCAGTTCAAACTAGGGAGAACACAATGAGTTCAAGCTTCATTCAATCCTATCTGGCAGAAACCTTTAGCCTCGCCGGTCAGCGGATTGTGGTTGTCGGCGGCGGCGGCACGATTGGCGACGAAATCATCAAACGGCTGGCTCGTGCCGGGGCGGTGGTTGTTCCGACGCGCACGTCGGCCGAGGGAGTGGAGAAGAGCGTCAGCCTCATCCATCAGGCGGCAGAACCTCGGAGCTGTCCCGGCGGTGTCGTGATGGATATGTGCGATCAGGGGTCTATTGATGCGGGCATCGATCAACTTGCGCAGTTGATGGAGGAACCGCCGACTGGAGTCGTGATTAACGCCGGGGGCCACGACCCGAACCTGATTATCGGTCCGGACAAACATTTTTCGGATACCGATCCGGAACGAGTTGCGACATTCTTCCAACGAAACCTCTTCGGCCAGGAGCATGTGCTTCGCCGGTTAAGCGAAAGGACGCAATCGACGCCTGGCTTTGCAGGAGTGGTGATCTGCTCCGTCGCGCCGACCGGACTGAGCCGGGTACCACACTACCGGATGGCGAAAGTCGCCGTAGAAGAGCTTGTTCGATTTCTCGCGCTCGACCACGGCAACAAGTATGGGCACCGGTTTCTCGGCATTGCCCCGGGCTTTGTGACCTCCGGCAATCCGAATGAACAGAACGCGTTCGCCACGAAGGACCCCGTTCGATACGGTGCAATCGTCGATCACATCGCGTTGAACCGGCAATTCACCCCGACTCATGACCGCTGGGCGACCGGAGCTGAGATTGCAGACGTCGTCACGTTCGCGTTTTCGAAAGCTGCTCGCTACATGACCGGGACAACGATCACGGTCGATGCCGGCTTCTCGGTCAATAAACTGGGAAATTCGGCACTGTAGTGGGGGTTACTGCTCGTCGAGAGCGGAGGAAATCCACCTCCGCTCTCTCGGGCTCGAAGGACTACAAGGATTCGCTGTCTGCTACTGACTCAGGAGCTGCCTTGCTGAACAAGGCCCAACCGAAAGCTCCTTTCTTCGTCAACATCGCTGCCGGCTCACTCTGCGGAGGAAATCCGTAGAGCAAGGTAAGCTCCCAAGAGCGATCGTAGGTCAGCACTTGGTAGAGCGTTGAGTCTATGCGGCAGAGCACGCGCTTGGGGTCGAGCTGTGCGAAGTATTCTTTCCAGCCGGGGCTTAACGTCTCGAGCTCTACCTCGCTTTTTGCCAGCGGCTGATCGAGAAACGCTGAGCGGTCCGTTATCGCGGCAAGCTTTCGCGGCCTCCCCTTGCCGTCCGCAAAACGATACACGAGATAACCGCCGATAAAGCGCTCATGCAGGAGCGCTCCGTCCATTGGCTGCTCCAGGAGGTAATCGACTTCACGAGCCGGAAGCAGAACCTTGGTAAAGGGCACCTTCCAAAGATTGAGGACATTGACGATCAACACACAAAGCAAAAGCCAGAGCGTGCCGAGCGGCGGAAGCTTTGCCATGCTCTGACGGAAGGCGCTCAGCGCTTCGCCGAGGTTACCAAGCTCGCTAAGCTGCGCACGGCCCCAGACCAGCGTGGTGCAGAGTCCGACAAGCAGGAGGGCGTAGGGGGCGGCTTTCCAGCTTGCGAGCGCAAGGACTGTGCTTCCGACCGCAAGCAGCATTTCCCCACCGTTTAGCAGCCGTCGGTGCTTCGGCCAGAGCAGTACGAGGACAATCCACAATAGCACCAGAAATGACACTTGGTACTGAAAGACGGTGCCGGGATTCAGGCGCTGTCCGAGTTCGAGCGAGAGAAAGAAGAGGAAGGATTGAGCGATGGTCAGAAGCTGCAGACCGCCGTACGGCGTTACCAGTTGGCTCAAGACCAGGACGAGGACCATACCCAGGCGCTTGGCGCGAGGTGCCAACACTTCGCCTTCGACCGCTGGGCTCAGCAGCACGACAGCGCTGACAAGAACCGCGAACGCGGAAGAGGCATCGGAGTTTGCCAGCAGCACGCCGACCAGAAAGCTTACCGCCAGGGCACGGAGCGGAGTTCCCTCGCCGAGCCGCGCGCGATACGCAAGCTCGATCAGGAGCACGGCCCCTAGCCAGCCGACAAGGTGGGGTCCCAATACCGCGGTGATGAGCATTCCGGCAGAGACCGGGAGCGCAATGAATGTGCCGATAAAGGCGTTTCGCGCGCGACAGGCGTAGAGCCACGACAGACCGCAGACAAGACATGTCAGCAGCAGCATTTTTAGAACGATAAAGACTTGATCGCCGAAGAGCTGTTCAGACAGGCTGAGTAAAAGCTCAAACAGCCATGAAGGGCTGCGCCAAGGCTGCCCTGCTCCGGCCGTGCTCCAGAGGTACTCCGTCGGAATCGCCTGGTGAGTCTCAATCCAGTGCCCGATGGTAAGGCTCTCGAAGAAAACCGGTGAATGAATGCTGGTACAGAAATAGGTTGCCGCGGCAGCAAGGAGTAGAAAGTTTGCGAGGCGTGGATAGGGAAATGCTTGCTTCACGGATGATCTACACTATTCGTTTTCCGCTCTGATTGACACGACAAGGTGTTCGTTCTGCGGCTGCGTGTCTCGCAGTTTCCAGCGGCAACTCGCCCGAAAAACGGTAACGGAATCAAACAATTTGCACAATTGTGGTTATGCCTGTGCCGGCGCCCGGATGAGCCTTTCTTACGGTGAACACGATGCCCGAAGCAGCATCCAGATAGCTTACGACTGCTGCTATGCTCGAACGCTTAGCGGAGTGTCGCCTGCAGCGCTGCTGTCGGGAGCGCATAGACGGTTCGGCCTTCCACCCCGGTCATCGTTTCGGCTTGAGTAAGAGAGTTTAGAATCGCCTCTTCAACCGCGTCGGCAACCCCTTCGAACAACGCGTTCAGTCCATCGTGCGGGAGCATTCGAACGCTCTGGGTTTCGGTAGTTCCCAGCGGAATCTCGTTTGCTGTCGAGAAGGCGAGAAAGAAATCGCCGCTACCGTTCTCTCCGATACCTCCCGTTCTCGCGAGACCGACAGTCGCCCGTTTCGCCAGTCTCTTGAGCTGCACCGGCAGTAGGGGCGCGTCTGTGGCGATAATTACCACTATCGATCCCTGCTGCACCTGCTCCTCCCAGGGCAACGGCACCCCTTGAACCTCCTTCACGGGCAGGCCCGAAATACGAAGCTGATGACGCTTACCGTGATTGGACTGCACAAGAGCACCGACAGTGTAGTTTGCCTCACCGTAAGCAACTATCCGCGAGCTGGTTCCGATGCCCCCCTTGAACTCGTAGCACATCATCCCCGTCCCACCGCCGACGTTTCCTTCCGCAACCGGCCCGGAAGCTGCAGAAGAAAGAGCTTGATACACATCGAGGGAGCTAAGCGCAGAGACGGCGAGCGGATTGAGCCAAGTATCCGCAGTTTCCAAAATCACCGGAAAGCAACTTGCAAGCGAAAGCCCGGAATCCAACGCCAACTGCTGCAGCGCCCGATGGGCCGTGCCGACCGCCGTAGTGCCCACCAACGCAATCGGCGAGGAAAGCACCCCAGCCTCCTCAATCCACTGCGCCCCGGTCACCTCCCCAAACCCGTTAAACGCAAAAAACCCCGCGAACAAGTTCCGATCCCACATCCGCCCTTCACACGGCGCAATAACCGTACAACCCGTCCGAACCACCTCCGGCCGATCGCGAATCAGCGTCGTCTGCCCCACCAACACCCCAGGCACATCCGTAATCGCATTCAACGGCCCCGGAGCCAACCGCCCGATACAAAGCCCAAACTCCCGAACTCGCCCACGATTCATGCCGTTTCCCCCTGCCTCGGAACTAAGGTGCCACCCACCTTCCCCCTAACGAAAGGTGCCACCCACCTCTTGTTTTTCCGCACACCCTTGCCTGTGCTATACCACCGGCGGTTACCTCGTCCCAAGCAGGGGCCTTTAAGAATAGCTAAATGGCCACTCGTTTCGTAAAGAATCTTATCACTCTCACCGGTGCAATTCTCGGCAGCGCAGCTGCAGCCCAGGCTTGTCCGGATATCGATGGCATTGCCGACCTAAACTGCGACGGAAAGGTCCAGATTGTCTGTTTCGGCGATAGCATCACCTTTGGCCGTGCGGATTCTCTCGGCATCGGCTATCCAGGTCGCCTCAATTTTCATTTCCCTAACGCGGTAGTCGTGAACCTCGGGAATCCGGGGGAAAAGACGCCCCTTGGGCGCCAGCGTGCGGCAAGAGAATTCGCCCAGTTCCCTGGTACGGACTATGCAATCGTGCTCGAGGGAGTGAACGATTTTTTTCTCGACGATCGCAGCTCTATCACGACCAGGGACAATGTCCTCGCCATGATTCGCTCGGCCAAGAATACCGGCGCCGTCGCCCTGCTTGGCAACCTGACCGACGTCCGCCGAACCACCCAAAAAGACTGGGTACGGCTGGTCAACACACGCCTCAACCCTCACCGTCAAATCGACTTCTTCTCGCTCGGTGACAACATTATCAGCTCGGACCTACTTCACCCGGATGCTGCGGGCTATGACGCAATGGCCCTTCTCGCAGCGCAGGTAGTCAGCGCGATGTCCACCGCGAACCGCCCAGTGGACGCGGACAACGACGGAATCTACGATTTCGCGGAACCACGGTATGGCACAAGCACCCTCAGCGCGGACTCAGACAATGACGGCTTGCTCGATGGGGCAGAAGTTTTCACCTACCACTCAAATCCCCTGGCTGTGGACTCCGACGGCGACGGATTCAATGACGCCGATGAAGTTGCCGTGGGCGGCAATCCTGCAGACCCCCGTCCAGGGTCACCGACCCTAAAATCGCTTCAGGTCGTCCGTCCTTAAACTTCAAGCCGAGTAATCTGCTCTCACTTTCTGCCTTTTCTTTTCGGCGCTTTTCTCTGGTGCCAGGCACCTCTAGTTTAGGGCCGGAGGTGCGTGGTGTCAGGACGATCGGCGAATACCGTTCGAGTTCCACTTTGCGTGCTGGGGTGGAAAGGCTAGCTGTTCAAGGTGCTTGTTCCAGACTTGGAGCGACGATTTTCGGGTCGAAAGCGTGGAGCTGCTCCCACTCGGCGATTCCCGGCGGAAAGAAGGCGCAGATTTGCCTGAGTCGTCGAGGTTGACGGGCTACTAATGACACACGAGAGCATTCGCCAGCGGCGGTAGCGGGGGAGGAAACGTTCCGGGCGGCCAAGAAACGGAATAATCGCCAAGACACCGGTGCTGGTAGGCGTTACAGCATCTCGCCTCAACTTCCTTCCACTCTTGAATTAACCGAAGTCGTACTTCCTTGTAGATGCTCTGCACAAAAATGCGCCGGCCATGCTTCTTTGGAATATGCTTCCCGAGAATTGGTGTCTGACTGAGGCGAGTCGCTCCCATTACCTTCTTTCGCTCGCGAACTCGTCGCTCACAGTTTCTTTGCTCTCGAAACCGTAGATTTTCATAGCACCGACGAAGAATGTCTTGGACCTCTTCAGGAGATGGATTTTCAATGAAAACTTTTATCCAGCTATTCGGATAAATTCGGAGACAATGGCTTTCTTGAGCCGCGGCGAGCATGCTCCGCGAGATTGCACAATCTTGCTTCGAGTCGACTGAGCGCCTGGGAAGTTTCGATATCATCGGCTGCCGAATCCAAGGGTGAACTGAACTTGCGCAGTAATCGACATCATTTTTTTCTCTGCCGGCCGTAAATGCCTCCCATGTAGTGACTCCAGGGTAGTCCTCGATTGCGGACACTAGATCGTCATTCGAGGGATTTGCATAGATGTAGCCAATCTTCGCAATAGCATCGTCCAAAGTAGGGATTTCGATAACCGAGGCCCGATCCTCCCACAGTGACAAGTGCTTTTCCCCGGTCAGTCGCTTGACAGCCTCGGTAAGCTGCTTCTTGAGTTGTCCATAGAAGCGTTGACATTCGTTTGCGTCTTTTGCCGTGCACAATAGATGCGGATGGTTCCCCTCCCATTGCGCGTGGTGAAGAATGACTTTTGCGTCACGTTGCACCCGAGCAACAATACTGTGGATCAGTATCTTCATGTAGTTAGTGCATGGCAGCGGCAAGGAGCGTCGTGCACGAAAGCTCACCTCGTAAAGATGATTTGACTTAATGTAGCGTCTCGCGCGAGGCATCGTCCTGCTCCTGCTATGAATTCGTGTGAGCACATTCTCGGGAGATCCGTGAAAAAGTTGCGTGTGATGGCTTGGCGTTCAGCGGCATTTAAGAAGTGGTGCAGGTGCCATGCACCTTCGGTGATCCACCGTGTCCCACTGGGGAGGGCGACCGTGAGAAGGTGCCTGGCACCTGAGAAGAAGGCGGCTGGGGTTAGTTGCGGTAGGTGCGGGCGGTTCGTAGGTGGTGCTCTTGGAGCGCGTAGAAGCGGCCGAGGGCGGCTCGGATGAAGCTGCGGTTGGTGCCGCCGGCGACTGCTCGGACTTCAATGTGGAGAGCGAGGGTTCGGGCTAGGAATCTGGCTTGGGGGGCGTCGCCGAGGACGGAAAACTGCACCCCGGCAGGGCGGGCGAAGCGACTGATGCTTGCGGCGGCGTCTCGCTCTAGAGCGTTAGCCAGGTAATTTTCTCTGCTTTCGTAGGGATAGCCCTCCACGGTCGCACCGTCTAGGGAGCCGATCTCGTGCGCTGCGATGGTTCTATATCGCGCTCCCGGAGCGAGGGCTCCGGTGTTCGGGTTGACTCCGATTTCGAGTGCCGAAACGCGGACTCCGAAGTGTGGAGCTGAGCTCTCTCCTGTTGTCGGGCGAGCGCGCTCAAGCTGAGAGGCAACCGCTTGCGCCAGCTCTTGCACGAGGTGCCTGGCACCTTCGGGATCGATGAGACTCGCCGAGGGATCGTCGTTTTCCCGAGCTGGATGCTCGGAAGTGCGGCTGCTGTCGCCCTGAAGCCCGGAGCGGATAGCATCGCGTATGACTCCCTTCTCGATGAGCGTGAGTCCGCCGTCTGTCACCACGAACAAGAAGAAGAGTGCCAACGGTAGAAACAGCACGACATCGAGGGGGCCGTTGCCACGCTCGTCGATGCTGCTGCAAGTGGAAGGACCGGCGGCGGGACGCGCGACCGAGGCTAGCTTACGACACGGCTCTGCCGGGAGCCATCTAACGGCGAAGTACATACTCTCTTCCTCCGGCCGCAAGCTTGGGTCCGACCGTCGCCACGAGCTCATCTGCTTCATCAACGAGCAATGATTCAACACGCTCTAGTCCAAGGCCGGCAAAGACTTCGCTTCGTCTTCGAATCTCTGCCTGTGCGTCGACGCTAAGCCCCGGATGGGCAAACGCTACCAGTAGCAACTGCACCCCCAGGTTCTGAAGGCGAGATAGCAGCTCGACACTGCCGGCAGCCTCGGGATCGGGAAGTGCATCACCGACAAAAACAATCCGCCGTATTGGCCGCTCGGCAAGCGTGCCGCGGAGCTGCTGTAGCGCCGAGAGCGTCGCCGGGTTCGCTTCGACGAGCTGACGGGAAGCTTCATCCAATGCCGCAAGTACATGAGAGCCGTCGGAGGGAGGGGGCACACTGCGGGCGGCGTGGTAGTAGATTACTTCGCGCGCAAGTAGCGCGTTCTCGACATAGCAGCTCGAGAGGAGTCCATGCGGAAAAAACAGCGACCCCCACCCGCCGGTTGCGAAGGTTGCACAGCTTGTATCTGCCGACGACCTTCGCAGAGGCGTAACCCGTGGCGCCGGAAGTGCATAGCGATAGTCGTTGCTTACTTCAGGCGTCGCCATGAGCGCGCAAAACTCGTCGCTAAGATAGTTTAGCGTATCGAAGTAGCCGCTCCAGGAGGGGCGTGCCGCATCGCTTCCAACTGCTTCCAGAGCGTGAAGCACCTCTACCGGCCGGGCTGGATTGTAGCCGGGCGTACTGAGCACGGCGAAACGGTTGGTGGCGACCGAACTCCACTCGTCCGCGAGCGCCATCGCTGTAAGCTTGATCGCCGAAAATGACTCGTTGAAGCACGATTGGGTTGCCCAACGTCGGTAGCGTTCCTCGTGCCAGTGCGCGTGCCAATCCGGCCAGTCCAGCCCGACGACTTCACTTGGCTCACGACGCTCACCGCCTGGAGAAGGATTTGCGACGAACTGGAAATACTTGCTCGGCGGCCAATCACCAGGCGTACCCCATGCGCTACCTGCCGTCGGACGTAGTGTCGCACCATCGGAAAAGATCAGGACGGCATCAGTCGGCACAAGCTGCGCCTCCGCTCGCTCCCTGACCTGGAAGTCGAGTGGGCGTAGGAACACGTCAAACACCGCAGAGTGTTTTCCCTCGAGGGTGATCGCGACTTGCGATGACGTCACCTCGAGCAGCGGACGCCCTTGCGCATCGCCGGCGACCTGCAACTCGCCCAAATCTGCGACTGCTTCCTCGGCTACCGCTCGTGCGGCAGTGACATCAGGAAGCATGCGCACCGACAGCAACGCGATCCGGTCCGCTTCTTGTTGTGCGCGCTCGCGCAGCGCTTGAAACTGAGAGACATCGACGGCAAGAACTGCCAACGCCAATGCCATCGGCATCAGGACAGCAGCGTAGAGGGTAACGTTCCCCCGGCTGTTGCGCACGACGCCACGGCTCAAGCGAACGGCCCTGTTCCAGCGCAGGATGCTGGTACGAAGAAAGTTAGTTGTGCTCGGCGCAATACTGCCCGGCCACTGAGCTCCCATGGTAGACTCCGAATCCTACAGCCTTTTCGGAAGAGGGGATTTTATACCAAAGGTTGGGCGGGAAAGCGAAAAGTGAACTGTAGCGTCTCCGAGACCTGATACGAAAACCGCGCGCCATACAGAGCGGCGCATTCGGCAGCAAACAGCAGCGCGATGCTCTCAACACTTCGGTCTTGCTCAAAAATCTCGTCTATCGTTCGGCCTGCACCGAAACGATGAAACGCCGCCACGGCCGGGTTCAAAAGCTCAAGAACAATCGTCTCACTTCCCCTGTCTCGCTGAATGGCGAGACGATACTCCGGTCGAGCAGGCTGAGAAAGCACGGCACCGTATGAACTCAAGGCGACGAGCGCCCGCTGCGTAAGCTCCACATGCAGCTCACGCAACACTTCCGATGGATCGTAGTCTCGTAGGGTGGTGTACGCAAACTCGCAATTATCCAAGACCGAGCTTAAAGCACAGTGATGAAGTGCCTCTGAATCATTACCGGAAAGCCGAGAAAGGAACTGAAGCAGGGAACGCAGGCGATCGTAAGCAATATGAGCGTCAGCGATCTCTTCCTCGCCGGGCATTTCACCTCGTTTGCAGGTTTCCGCGGGGGAGGCAAGTATGCCGAGCGGACTCCGCACCGCGTGACTCACTCTCCCGCACAGGCGGCTAAGCAACAGCGCTCCTTTCGTCGTCATGCTAGCTTCCTCTAATCGAAAGTTCGGCAATTACTTCGACCAGTCGCCCACGATCTAGATAGCCCTCCGGAAGAGCACCCTCATTCAGGAGCGGCTCTCCACGGCGTCGAGCAAAAATAAATTTCGGATCGACACCCAACGCTTGAGCGGTGAGGTAGGCTTCCTGCATCCGCTTGTCCTGTCGCTTATCTCTCGCTCGGTCTCCCTCCAGCACATTGAGAGCCGCGAATCGATAGAGCAACGCGAGCACGCGACTGTCGCCAGGCTGTAGTTGCAGCGCGGCCTCGATCTGTTCGAGCGCATTTCTTCCCGGCGGAAGCACATACTGACGGAGCTCACCAAGCGCCTCAGCTTGAATCAACGCCGCTTCAAAGCTTCTTCGTCGCTGACGTTCATCAAATGATGCCGCCTCCTCGACCAGCTGATTTCGTAACTGGTCTGCAAGCGGCAACTGCGTTGCCGTAGCGAGCGGGGAAGCTTCCTGCGTGTCGCGATGCGTCGCCCCCCGCAACACTCCACTATTCATCGCAAACAGCACGAGCAAGCCGCCGAACACAGCAGCCCCCGCATACGAAGCTACCACACGAAACGACCGCGATGCTCGAGGCGCATTCGCGGGCACAACCGGACGAGGCTGCTCGGTAGTTGCATCCGGCTCAGGTTCGCGCTGATCGAGCAAGTCGCCCAATCCCGCGGTCGATACCGAGACATGGATGGTCTCTACGCCTCCCGGCAGCCTCAGGCCCGCAAACGAAGTGAGCATGGTCTTCGGATCCCGTCGCTCCGACACTTCCCCCCCGATTGCACGTGCAAAGCTAAGCGCGTCCGTAAATCGCTCGTCCGGCTCTCGAGCCAGCGCCTTGAGCACGGCCGCTTCGAATCCCTCTTCCAAACTTGGCTGCAACTCTCTGAGCGATGGAGGGGGCGCGCTCAGGCGAGCGACCGCAGTCAAAAGCGGATTCGCTTCCGCAAACGGACGCCGACCGGTTGTCATTTCGAAGAGAAGCACGGCCAGCGAGTAGATGTCGGTCCTCGCATCCACTCCCGAGTCGTCAATCTGCTCGGGCGCTACGTATGCCGGCTCCAGGATGAGACCGCCTTCTGCGGTACTCGCCTTCTG
>JAGRAW010000073.1 GCA_020434415.1 Bdellovibrionales bacterium | reverse complement strand
TCATAGTAATTTCCGATGACGAAGCCAATACTGGCTTGATGAAGCTACCGATCATACCGAGAGACCGCTTGGAGCGAATTATGCTCCTTCAATGGGGACACCTTGCTCGTCAAAACACGGAAATGCCTTCGTGGGTGCGCCAGGTGCCTGAGGCCGTGCAGGAGCAGGTGCTGGCCGGGGGCATATTGTCGACCAGCAATCTGGAGCCGCGGCGTCAGACGCTGATTGATTCCCCGTCGTTGCTTGATGAGCAAAGAGTGCAGGCGTTGCCTGGTCGCTTTCGAATTGAGCTAGGTGACCTTGCACACGAAGGCGCTGCGAGTGAGTGGTATATAGTGATATGTGACACGACAGGTGACCACGCTTTGCTCGTTGATGGCGACTTCGTAGCCCATAGCGAATGGATCGCCCCTTTGATCGCTGCACATGCAATGATCGACGCCTTTATGGTGCCGCGCCATGCTGATCAATTTACTGTTGATCAATTTACTGCTGATCAAAGGCCGGTCGATCAAACGGGGCCGGGTGCTGGTGAGACGAAGCACCTGTACGAACAGGCAAATTCGCCTGAAAAAGTGGATGAACGAGGCGGAAGTGGTGCATCGAAGGCTGAGCGAAAAGCATTGAACGAAAAGCTTGACCAGGCGCTGGAAGACTCGTTTCCGGCTAGTGATCCGATCTCTGTCGGTCGCTAGCCTGGTGCTGCTCCATCTGCGAGAACTCTCTGAAACCTGACGCCCTCACCGGAACACTGATGGCCTCGCCGAAGGCGACCGAGTCCGGAGCGTTAGCGTCCCGCTTGTGCGACATTGGAAAGCTCCTGCGCTGAGGCCGGCGGTACCACTTCCGACGGAGCTTGCGGAATGGTGTCCCACAGCAGTGCGAAAAATGCGCTGACCTCCCCAGGATCGAGAATCCCGGATGTAACTGCGGGTTCGGCATGGGCGAGAAAGCGTAACCACGTTTCTTCCCGGGGCAACCGTGCTTCGAAAGCGACGTATCCTTCCTCGATTAGACGCTCGCGTAGCTTCTCGAAGGTATTTTTACGAAAGCCGGGAATCAGCGATCCTCCCGGGCGAGCGGGATCGATCAGCTGAAGCAGCAGTGTGGCATCGCCGCCCAGGGTAGTAGTAAGCTGGACCAGCTCCTGTTCGAGCCGTTTACTCGTACTCACAAACGAAAGAAGTGCCTCCGTCGAAAGGACCTTCGCTCGTCCAATCCGGGCATCGGCGCAGAGGCGATCGATAAGTTTAGCACGCGCTTCGACTTGGGCCCGATCAGCTTCGCCAATATAGCCAGCGGAAGCATTTGCTGCGATAAGACGGCGAAGCTGTCCAAAGCGATGAAGACCGGTACTCAGTAGCCGGTAAAGCAGCTCCGGATCGGTAACCAGGTGGCCCAGATGAGCAGCCTCTGCTCCTTGTAACACTTTGAGAGGTGGGAGACGTAGCGCTTCGATGTAGGCGCTAATGGAGCGTCCGTTCGGGGCTTCGACTGCACTTTCGAGCCGTGCAATGGCCTGGGCGGCAAGGGGTGCGGGCGCCGTAGACGCTCGTCCACTGTGAGTCAACTCGAGAAAGCGCACGGCAACAGCAGGGTTTGCTGACGCCGCAAGTGCCCACTGCTCTGCATCATAGGGCTGGCAACTGAAATACAAAAGCTGACGTCCGTCTGCGGCGAGTGCGAATAGGGCTTCCGCGACACGCTGGAACCGCTGAGGGTCGGTGCTGCTGAGAACTTCGTCGAGGACGAAAGGTAGTCGCTCCCGCCGCTCTTGATGCTCAGCAAAAGCGACTCGTGCCGCGAGCAGAAGCTGCGATCGTGTGCCTCGCGAAAGACTTTCCAGCGAGACCACCGCTCCGGTCGCAAGGTCTCGAGCACGAAACGTCGGTTCTCGCTCCCCTTGTTCCGCGCGGAGCAAACCGTAGCGCTGGTGGGTAAAGCGTTCGAACAGCTCGTTCGCTCTAAGCAGTACTGCGGGCAGGCGGGTGCTCTCGTGTTCGTTCACTACGGTAGCGAGCAGCACATCGGCAGCACCTGCTAGAAGCGTCTGCTCGTGGTATTCCGCAAGTGCAGCGCGGGACTCTTCAAGATCACGAAGTGCTTCTTCGAGCACCGTCTCTTGTTCCGCTTGCCCGATCAGAAGGCGCGTCTCGACCACAGTAGACCAAAGCGCATCCGCTTGTTCGCCGAGTTGGTGCGCCTCCAGTTGCTCGACGATTAGTTCGTCCTCAGATAGTTGTAGTAGGTCAGGCGCATCCCTTTCCAGGCGGTCGACGATGGAGACGCGTTCCCGTTCGAGTTCTTGAATCTTGAGTTTCGACTGTTCGAATGCTTCGAAATCGGACATCAGCGTTTCGAAAGCAGCGTCCGCGTCGTCGGGTAAATCGAAGCGCTCAAAAAAAGCCTTTCGCGCCGCATCTATTCGCTCGAGGGCTGCTTGTGCTCGTTCTACGGCCGCCTGCGCGAGCTTGTGCTCTTGCGTCGCCGTTCTTCCCTGTGCGGCACGAACCTCGAGTTCGGCATACGAGGCACTCGCCGCCGCTCCAGACGCTACTTCCGGTACGGAAAACTGTCCGAAGAAGCGATTGACCGCTCCGAGGATGCGATTTCGTTCCTCGATTCGGTGTTCCAGTTCCGCGTTCGAAGCTTCGAGAGCTTGGTAGCTTTGTTGGAAATCGCGAAGGGAAGACGCAAAGGCGACTAACGTCAGTGTGGAGGCGCTCGGGGCGCACCCCAAGCGCTCAGCGAGTAGACCCTGGGTTCGTTGGATTCGAGCTTCCTCTGTTTCCATACCCTTCAAAAGGGTTCGGACGTCTTTCGCCGTTTGTTCCGCGTGCTCCACACGACGGCTTTGCTCGTATGTTTCAAGTAAGGAACTGATCGTGGATCTGACGTAGGGCGCTTCGAAGGGAACCGCCTGCGGTTGGTAGCGGCTGAGGAACTCCTCCTCCAGTGCTCGCTTTCGGCGAGCATCGCCGCGCGCGGCGAAGAGTAAGAAGAGCAGCGTTCCTAACGAAATTGCCGTGGCTGTAAACCAGAGCGGGTCACTGTTGTTCGCGCGAAAACCGTCGGTTGCAAGGAAGAGAGTTGTCACGATTGCTACAACGGCAGCAACGCTGCCCGCTGCCACCAGCGTGCGAACGGTCGCGATGCGGTGCGTACTGTCAAGCGCGAGCCACTGTTCGAGTAGGCGAATCTGTTCGCGTAGTTCTTCCGACGCAGGCAGGGGCCCGGAACCTAGCTCGGTTTCGGCAATCTGCAGTTGTGTGCGCAGCTGTAAGACCTTCGCTTCGTGGCTTTCTACGAGTCGCTGGAACTGTTCGATCTCCTCGAGCTCTTGAGGCTCGAGCAACGCCAACGAGGCGGGATTCCCTAGACCTCCGAGCTTCCGCTGCAGAGAACGGCACGTGGTCAGTAATCCCTCGATATGAGCTTCGCGCTGCTCGATGTCTGCTTGAAGAGCTCGAAGCGTTTCGATCTGGTCGCGACAGTGTAGCTGGTCTCGCAGCGCTAAGTCGGCAAAGGTTGTTCCTGTCGTTGCAAGCCGCTCTGCGGCTTGCTCTAGAGCTTCCGCCGCGCTTGCGGCCTCCTGCCGACGTTCAATACTTTCACTTTGGAGACGCTCGAGCTCACGTCTTTCTCCGCCGCAGATACGAGCTACTGCCGGTTGAAACTGCGTGTGTCGCGAACGAAGTGCTTCAAGATCACGCAGTACTGTGTTGTGGCGAAGTGCGTCATCTATTCGAGCTAGGCGGGTTTGCGCGCGTCTGGCTTCGCTCGCTCGCGTCTCCATCTCAGCGAGCTTTTCGCGTTTGAGGTGTAGTGCACGCTGCGCCGACTGCAGTTCTCTGACGCGGAGCGAAAGTTGCTGGATGTGCCGTACGGCGTCTCGTATACGTGTGCGCTTTACCTGCAGCGCCTCCGCCTGCATCACTGCAGCAAGATCAAACCCGCCCGACAGTTCCCGCTCGACCTCACGGGCGAGTTCGGCATCGTTGTCCGCGAATAAGTCATCAATCGTGATGGTATAACATGACGCGAGGTGGGAGGGAGGTAGGGAGAGGGACTCCTGCACGCTTCCCTCAATGTAGCAGCGGCGGTCTGCTCCGGAAACACTCAGCGTGGCGGTTCGACCGTCGTCAAGAAGCCACGTGCTTTCGAGTTCAGGAAAGACGACGTTGCGGAGCTCCTCCGGCCAGAGCAATCCGCGTATGGCTCGGCAGGCGGTTGTCTTCCCGGACCCGTTCGGTCCGGTGACGACAGTGACGCCGGTGGCGAGATCGGAGAGCTCGAAGTCGGAAACTCCCGGCATGCGTCTAATGTGCAGTTTTTGAAGCTTCATCCGGAATTCTCAGGCGACGGATGGTCGACGGCGGGAGTTTGTTGGGCAAGCAGAGTATGAAGCGCAACGGTGCCTGCACGAATAAGCGTGTCACGGATAGCGACTTCACTTAGTGCCCGGTCTTTTGCGATATCAGAAAAGAGCGGATCGGCATGCACGTTCGCCAACTTTGCGCCTGCTTGTTCGATCAGGGAACGGTATGCCTCATGCGGATTTTGGTTTTTCAGTACCAACAACCGCTTCGCCAACAAGCCGGGAACATCGTTACTTCTTGCCAATGTCGCAAGGTCGATTCGGGGGCTGCACTCGATCAGTACCTTGTCGATGACGATGTACGGTTCGTCGTCGTCGAAGCGCTCTCTTTGACTCGTGAGCCGAGCTGCAAGGACAGCGAGAGATTGCTGTAGGGTCGTACTGCCGGTCAACACCAACCGCAGCGACACGAAGCGTGTCAGTCGAAGCTCCGCGGAATTGATCGTTCTCCACGAACTTACCGCTTCCGCGATTGCACCACTGACTTGCTCGATCGACTCGAGATCGTCGATTGCTACCTCGAGCCGCTCGTAGCGCACAGGAGCCAGCGGCAGTTGGTTGGCGGTGGTTTGACCGTCGGCGGAGACCTCGACTAGCCAGGGTCCGCGGACTCCCGGCTCGCCCGGATCAAGGCCCTGCAAGCTACCGGGATACAAGATGAGAGGTCGTGTGGAAAGAAGTTGCGGTTTATGTACATGGCCTAGGAGCCAGGCGGACGGGGCGGTCGCTAAAAGGCTTCTCAGATCGACTGGAGCATACGGGCTGTCGGGAACGTCCACATCGCAGTGCAGAAGTCCGACGCTGGGAACGCCGTCTGCAGGAAGGTCGAAGCCCTCCAGGGGATTGGTCTTTTGATAGCGGTCGGTAAACGACCGACCAAGCAGTCGAAGCAGGGGCGTCCCGTCACGCACAATGACGAATTCTTCCCAACTGCCGTTCCGACCAAGGATGGTGAGCCCTGGTACCTGCTTTTGGCATTCGGGTAAGGATTCGTAGTCGTGATTGCCGCTTATCGCTACGAACGGAATGCCCGCTTCAGTCAGTTGTCCTGCGACGGTTCGAAGCACCCGATGAGCCTCGAAGAAGGCGTTTGATTGGTCGATGACATCACCGGTGCAGACGACCACATCGACTTGCAGTTCGATTGCCTCTCGAGCCGCCCGGCGCAGGGCTTCTCGAGGGCCAAGACCTTCATACCACTCGTTGTCCAGACGCAGGCGCGTCGGAGCGCGACCGAGGTGGACATCGCCAATACAGAGAATGCGAGCACTCGCGGACAAGAAACCTCTTGGGCTAGGTGGTCAGAGCGGAGCAGGGATAGTAGCACGCCGACCATCGTTAGTTCCAGTCATCCAGGCTTTGCTCGTAGAGAGTTACCAGATGTTGATTGTCGAGTCGGTTTAGCTCCGTCGAAACCTCACCCTCATCGGGTGCTACGGTGAAAACGCTTTCGAGCGTTACCGCGTTCAGGAAGCGAGTGGGTACGACTAACTTGACGTCGCTTACGTCAAATTTACGACCGGAGGCTAGGTGGAATCCCCAGGGACCGAAGGAAGGGACATAAAGCGTCAGTGGTTGGACGTGGCTGAACACCGCTTCGAGCGTGTGGTGAATACACCAGAAGGGTTCTCGTGCAAAAAACGGTGATGACGCCTGAGTTATCAACACACCGTCGGCGGCGAGTCGTCGCTTCGCAAGCCGGTAGAACTCCTGTGTATACAGCTTGCCGACCGCAAAATCGTCCGGATCGGGCAAGTCGATGATAATTGCGGAGTAGAGCGAAGGATCGGTTGCAAGAAACTCCCAGGCATCCTGATTTATTACCTTCACCCGCGCCGCCGAGAGTGACTCTGCGTTCAGTTTCCGCAAAATCGGGTGCTCCGCCGCAAGCGTGGTCATACGTTCATCGATATCGACGAGCGTTATCGACTGCACATCAGGATACTTCAAGGCTTCTCGTGCGGCGAGTCCGTCACCCCCGCCCAGAATCAGGATGTTCTCCCGGTTGGGGACAACACCGAGCGGGATATGCGTCAGTGTCTCGTGGTAACGATACTCGTCAATCGTGCTGAATTGCAGACTTCCGTTGAGATAGAGGCGGATATCGTCGTCGAAGCGGGTTAGAATGATGCGCTGATAGCTACTCTGCTCGGAGTGAATGATCTCGTCTTGATAGAGATTTTGCTCATAGAAACCGATCAAGTGAAAGGAATATAGGAACCCGCTGCCGAGCACGACAAGAAAGCTCAGACCCAGGGTAAGATGAAAGCGAAAAAAAGTCAGTCGCGTTCGGAACACCACCGCCGTAGCTATTGCCGTTCCCACGTTCAGCATTCCCATCAGAAACGCGGTACGCATTAGTCCTAGGTAGGGGACTAGCACGATCGGAAACAGAATCGAGGCGATCAGCGCCCCCAGGTAGTCGATGGCCAGAATATTGGCCAAGGCATCTTTTAGTTCGCGATGTTTCCGTAGCTCTCGCGTGACAAGCGGGATCTCCAAGCCGACGCAGGTCGATATTGCCGCAATCAGCAGAAACGCTACCAGGTAGTAGTACTCGGTCAGGCTGAAGCTGAGATAGAGAAGAAACGCGGCGCAGCCGCCGATGAGGCCGACCAATTGTTCGATGAAGATGAACCAGTCGAGCAATCGGGTGTCGATGAACTTCGACCAGAAGGCACCCACACCCATGAACGTCATGAAGAGTCCGATGGTCAGAGAAAAATGTAGGACGCTGCTGCCGAGGAGATACGAGGAAAGGGTGCTTACCAGCAGTTCGTAGACGATGGCGCAAACGGAGGTAATGAGAATGGCCGTGCCGAGCACCGCAATTTCCCGGCTGGTTGCCGGGCGGGCCGCGGACTCAAGCGCTTCGGCCGGAGAATGCTGCGATAGTTCGGACATTGCTTAGGCGCTTTTTCGTCGGGCGAGAACCGTGTGACAGCGTCGCCCGAGCCCGGAGAGCGCACCGGCAGCCGCGGCCTTTGATGCTGCCGGACTGGCGAGAGGTAGTTCCGGCGACCTAGCCGACAATTGCCGCGGCAATAATGATGCTGATGCCGAGAATGCTGCACCCGGCAAGTACTGCCATGGCCAGATTATTCTCGGAAATCGCCTTGCCAAGGTCACCAGGCGTTATCATGTCTACGACTTTGAACGCGATGAAGGCCATCAAGATGCCGATGCCGCTATAGAGTATCGTGGCGAGGACGCCGTCTACAACAGGGTTACCGGTAAACGTTGAATGCATGGATGGTGTTCCTCCGTGTGGTCATTGCCAAAGACTTGTTCAGCCCGCGCTTCATTGCCCCGCGCTTCATTGCCCCGCGCTTCATTGCGTGGTCTGCTTTTCCTGTATATGGTCTGCTTTTCATGCATATAGGTCCCTCCTCGACAGGTCACTGCGTGCGAGGTCACTGCGTGCCGTTCACTTGCCGGAGCGCATGCCGCCCCCGATGTAATTGCGGCGCCGAAAATAGCTTCGATGACCGGCGATACAGCGGCCGGCAGCATCCTTTCGGAGGCAGTCCTGGGCAGCGAGCGCCGCGATGCCGGCGTTTCGCTCTGAGCCGACTCCCCACCCGCGAGACGACGCAAAATACGGAAGCAACAGTGCCGATCCGGCAAGTGTTGCAATCAAGAATTTCGAAAATGGCGTCATCCGTGGCCTACCTTGATCTGTCAATCATCGTCGGCAAGCATCGACAGCACGAAATATCCGACGGCGAAAAGCCCAGCGACAATGTAGAGGGGATTCGTCGACTGATATTTGACCATCGCGACCGCTAGCCCGAAGCAAAGCAGGGTTGTCAGAATATACCAGCGGGCGAGCGGTACGTCTTTGTATAATTCGAAGCGCAGGGTTGCCGCAGGTGCCGATGCCCCGTCGGCCATCAGACGGACATAGTAGGTTCCGGGGTGGTCGAGGCGGAAGAGCCTGCTATGGGTGGTGTCGCTCTCTGACCAGTGCCCATCCGAGTCATACCCTGATTCCCGCCAAAATTCTCCCTCCAGCGCATTGATCGCTGCCTGTTCACCGTTAAGAAGCTCTGCAGCTCCCCATGCTTCACTGTTGTCGGGGATGGAGGTGCTGAGCACGAGCTCGTGGACCCGGCCCACCTGATCAAGCTGAAAGGGGCCCCGAATGAGCCCGGTGTCAGCAATCTTGGCCATCTCGATTTCGAAGCGATCGACGAGGGTGCCTTCACGAAAGAGGGCGGTGACAGCGAAGAGCGTCGAGATCATTCCGGCCACCCAGAATAGCACCGACCACTGTCGGTACTGTGCTTTATGCTGAGACGCTCGGCGAGCTTCATCCAGTATCGACTGTTCTCCGAAGAGTTCGGCAAGCTCGAGCTTGCCGATGGGGCGGGTCGCGAAAAACTCGACCTCTTCGATGCCCGCGCCGTCAGGCGACACTTTCCATTCGACGCTGTAGCGAACCCCGCCTGCATCATACTCGCAGTATTTGTCGATGTCTCCGATGGCTGGGGTCCAGGTAAACTCGCCTTCGAAATAGACAGTTTTGGCAGTGCCGCGTTCCAAGATTCGTCGTGGAGGCGTGGCTGTCTCCAGCGTCATCGTTCTTGCATCTTCCGGTGGGATGCTCGGAGCACTGGGTGTGAAGGCGGTCGAGATCGCATAGCCTTCGCGATCCTCCGTGATGTACAGATACTCTTTCTGGGCGCCAACCAACACCCAGAGGTCGGAACTCCAGGGTTCATCATAGTAGCGTTGGTCTTCAGCATCCCATTCGCTGATTTGTGCTTCTTTACAGATCCGACCGATGATTTGGTAGCGGACGTCTCGATAGGTACACTCTTTTCCCAGCGCGAGAAACGATTCCGGTTTGAACTTGCCGCTCATGGAGCGTCGACTTGCAGCTCCTCGAGAGGGACCTCCGCTCCCCAGGAAAGGTTGATCTCATCCGGAAGATATTCGATGCTCATCAAGATCCCCCCGGCGTTGCCATCTACGCAGCCGACGGCGCTGTGGGGAGTGACAACGAAAGTCAGCTCGCCGCGGCCGCCGGCAAGCACCGCGCGGCGTTTTTCCATGATGAAAAATTGCTTGCCGTTGACCGGAACAAGGGAGCCCACTTGCATTTCCTCGAAGGGCGGCACCGGTGACGTCAACTGCTCTTTCTCGAAGGCGGTGAACTCGCCTTCGTCTTCTTGCAGCCAAAGCTTTTTGCCGGTGTCCAGCGCCAGAAACCATTCATCCCAGAACCCGCCGTCATACTTGAACCGAAGCATTCCGAGCACTTTAAACGGTGTGCCGCGGAGCATTCCTGTAGCGCCGATTGACAAGATAGAAGGGAAGTCGGCGAGCAGCGCCTTCTCTCCGCTGGGGTCAAGCCCCTGCGGAGTAATCCGAGAGGACTGGCCGCAGTAGCTGCAGATTACTTGCAGAGAAAAGCGGTTCTCGACAGGAAGCGGTGCCCCGCAGGTCGGGCAGTTGTATTGCTGGACGGTCATGCGCTCTTGCGTAAGTCCTTTGGATTAGGCACTCGGAAGAGTTGTTACCCGGTGCACGCGCACGAGCGAATCTTGCTCATCGCACACTACAGATCTGCCAGAATTTGCGCTTTCTTGGAATCAAACTCTTCTTGGCTGATCAGCTTCGAGTCAAGCAGGCCTTTGAGTTGCGCCAGGCGCGCTGTCGGATCCAAAGGAGCCGCTGCTGCCGCCTGGGGCGGTTGCAGTCCCGGCGCCATTCCCGCGGTAAACGCTTGTCCGATGCCAAGGCCTGCTCCGAGACCGACACCGGCACCTGCAAGCCCACCTTCGTTCCGGGCGGCTTCTCGGAGAGCCTCCAGTCGTTGGAGCTCGGCATAGCTGAGACCTGCTCGTCGTGCTCCCTCGGCCTCGGCTGTCAAATCCGCGATTCTCGCGATCCGCGCCTGGGTGTCGGCATCGAAGTCTGTGCCCTCGATTCGGAAGTCGGTCAGTTGGAATCCGAGAGCGGCGCAGGTCGGCGCTAGACTTTCAGTCAAGCGCGCTGCGAGTTCGACCCGATTTCGGTCGACTTCTGCATAGCTGTAGCCCGAGGACGCCAACACATCTCCTAGCTCTTGCAGGAACCGGTCGGCGATCGTGCGTCGGGCCTGTTCAACCGTGAATAACGGCTCTCCACCGACGACATTGACGAAGAAAAATTCCGGACGGTCTATTCGAAAGCTGAAGTTACCGTGGGCACGAAGTGCTACGGGGAAACCGTAGACCGGATCATCGTACTTGATGGTGGTCGGGGTGCCCCACTTCTGATCGATAAACTGAGTCTGCCAAAAATAGTAAAGGCCGACTTTGTGCTCACTCTCGAAATACTGGAGGAGCTTCGTTATTGTCGTCAGGAAAGGAATGTTCGCCGTTTCGAGACTGTAGAGACCTTCGTCGAGATGAACGGCTTCGATCTTTCCTTCGTAGACAAAGATGACGCCTTGGCCGGGCTTTACGATGAGCTTCGAAGCGTTCTTGATCTCGTCGCCGTTGCGGGTCCATTGCTCGAAAAGGTTCGCCTTGTTGGCGTTTTCCCATTCAATGACGGAGCGAAGCTGTTCTCGAATGTTGAAGATCATGTGAAAGTCTCCTTAAAAGCGTAGCTGCGTGGTTGGGCCGTTAGGTGCTCACACTTGACCAGTCTCGGCCATTTCCTGCGCCGCTTCAATCTGCGCGATGGAGAGCTTCAGGGATTGAGCGACTTCACTGGCAAGATGCGCTTCGAGTTTCGTGACCACGCCGTCGGCGTGCATGACTCGGCAAAGCATTGCGACGATGGTGATGCGCTGAGCCTCCTCGAAGCGTTTATGAATGAGGTTGATCAATTCCGAGAGTTTCGCCTGGTCTCGTCGAAGGTAGTCCGCGACTTCCAACAGATCTCCGGCCTCGGTGTCGCTGAGATGGAACTGGCGATTGAGATTGCCGACGAGTGCTTTCATCTCTTCATCCGCCAGCCGCTCGTCGACGAAGGCCATCTTGACCAGTAACGCGGCTGTCGCGATCTGCAAGTCGCGCGCAGTGGGCTGTCCCGAGGATTCGACTCCAAGGCTCGCCGTCCCGGCTAGGAACTGATTGATCTTCTCGAACATACGCCTCCTGACGCTAAAAGAGCCTGCGTTTGCGCCGCTCTAGCCCACCAATACGCTTCGCTCCCGTTGTATCGTCGCGGTCGCCAAGAAACCTGATAGTGTCCGCCCTCATTATTGGATTCCCGGCTTCGGGGGACAATATCCTTTTACTGGTGCCGACCGTGCGGTGGGCACCAGCCTACCCTTGGAGTGCTTACTCCGACAGCGGAAACCTTTGCAGAAAAACGGCGAATACTTCTTCGGTGAGCGGTAAATTTTGAAGGCTACAGGAACGGTAGGAAATTGCACATGGTTTCAGAAAAGCCTTACTTGGCAGGCTATATTCCCACAGCGGCGCACTCGGGAGAGCTCAGTGCTCAGGGACTGGCGCATTTTCTTATGCCTCAGTGGCGACGTGATGTCGCAGAGGCCGTCGGTCGAAACGGCGGTACGGGCAACGCTCGAGAGGGGTACCTTGCATGGAGCGAACTCGGATTTGCTCGCCTGCGCAACCCGAACCTCACGGGGGAACAGAACCGGCGATTGGCCGAGATTAGTTTGCGCTACGGTATTCCGGTCGAGAAGCTTCCAGCGAGATGCGAATACGAGGTTAGGACGAGCGAACGACACAACCAATGGGTAAATCGCGTTATCGATCGCTTCGACTCGGAGCTGAGAGAATTCCTGGCGAACCCGCTAGACGAGCTACGGGTGAACGACGGAAAGCGTCGCTTTCGCTTTTCGTTTGATAAGGAAACCGGCGTGCCTCGAGTTCTCTATTACAAGAAGAAGAGCGGGCTGGGAGGTATGTTTGATGCCGCCGTTCGCACCGCAACGCAGATCCTTCAGGTGGCGGATCCGCTTGCCCTCGGAGTCTCGCTCGCAAGGCGCAGCGAGCGACTAGCCGGACCGGCAAGACTGCTGGGTGCGGCGGGTGCCTCAAGCGGGCTGCTAACAGAGTTGCGTCGGGTAGCGGAGCGCGTCGATCAAGGGTCCTTTACGGCACGAGACGCCATACTGCTTGCGGGCAGCGAAGCTGGGCGAGCGCTTCAGCTTGTGCCGGGAGCAGGAGCTTTTGCGACAGCTTTTGATTTGGCGTTCGCCTACGCTCGAGCTCGACTGGGATCGCGTTCGACATCACGCTGAGGCTCCCGATGATCGTAGCGGCGGCGTAACGGGCGTTGCTACTCGATCAGCGCATCGGCAACAAGCTCGGCGAGATCTTTGACGGCCAAGGTTTCCTCTCGTCCTGTGAGCTTGACGCCATCCTCCAGCATCTGCATGCAGAAAGGACAGCCGGTGGCGATAACCGGAGCACCTGTTTCGGCGGCTTGATCGACTCGGAGGGAATTGACACGCTCACCGACTTTCATGTCGAACCAGTAGTGTCCGCCGCCGGCGCCACAGCACAGCCCTGTTTGGCGATTGTCTCGCATTTCACGGATGGGCTTCGAGCCGAGCTGCACCAGCACGTCCCGAGGCTCTTCGTAGTGTTCGTTATAACGGCCTAGATAGCAGGGATCGTGGTAGGTGAGGTCACGATCGAAATCTTTCGCTACCGACAGGCGCCCTTCGGCCAACAGCGATTTGATGAAGATGCTGTGGTGGATTACTTCGACAGAACGATCCTCCGCGAGGTTGCCCAAAGCCGGATACTCGTTGCGAAGCGTATTGAAGCAATGTGGACAGTTGGCAACCAGCTTCTCGAAGCGAATACTACGGAGAGTCTCCAGATTGACCTTGGCGGCGCTCTGAAAGAGGTTCTCTTCACCTAGGCGGCGGGCCGGGTCTCCCGAACAATGCTCTCCGGTGCCGAGAATGCCCCATGAGAGGCCCGAGGTATTGAGTATTTTAGCCATTGCGCGAGCGATCTTCTGTTTGCGTTTGTCGTATG
>JAGRAW010000072.1 GCA_020434415.1 Bdellovibrionales bacterium | reverse complement strand
TGTCGCGAGCCGCCCTCCTCTTCGACGTGATCGACGGTAAGCTCACCGAACAGCGGTTGGGTATAGCCGAAGAACTCATGGACCTTTTGAGCAGTATGCGGCAGCACGGGAGCGAGCAGTAGTTTGAGAGAATCGATCGCTCGCATCGCGACGTACACTGCTGTCCCTGCCTGCTCGGGATCGGTCTTGAACGCAGTCCATGGTGCTTTTACGTCCAGATACTTGTTTACCTCCCGAGTTAGCGTCAGCGCTTCTTTCAGTGCATCGCGCAGACGCACTTCCTCGTAGGCGCGCGCTATTTCGGGAAACGCCGCATCGACGCGCTCGAGAAGCGATTGGTCGAGACTATCCAGCGCTTGCGGCTGAGGCACCTTTCCGCCGTACCGCTTGTAGGCAAAGCCCAGCACTCGGTTGACGAGGTTCCCCCACGCAGCAACCAGCTCGCCGTTGTTTCGGGTGATCAGTTCATCCCAGGAAAAATTGGCGTCCTTGGTTTCAGGCAGGATACTGGCAAGATAGAAGCGGACGGCATCCGGATCGAACACATCAAGGACCTGAAGCAGCCAGACCGCGAGACCGCGACTCGTCGAAAACTTTTCGCCATCGATATTGAGGAATTGATTCGCCGGCACGTCATAGGGAAGGTTGAGCTTCGAATCATAAGCCATCAGCTCGATAGGCCAGATGACGGTATGAAACGGAATATTATCCTTGCCGATGAAATAGTACCCTTTGCTGTCCGGCTGTTCCCACCACTTGCGCCATGCCTCGGGATCGGCACCCCGAGCGCTCCATTCCAGCGACGCGCTCAAGTAGCCGATGACGGCATCGAACCACACATAGATTACCTTCTGCTCCCATCCTGCTTCCGGCACCGGCACGCCCCAGTCGATGTCCCTGGTGATCGCACGCTCCTTGAGGCCTTCTTCAACCATCGAGCGCGTAAAATTCTGCACATTGAGACGCCAGTGCGGCTGACGGTTGATGTACTCGAGGAGCGGCTCCTGATAGTGCGCCATCTGAAAGAAGTAGTGCTGCGTCTCCCGCAGCACGGGGGTTGTTTCAGAAAGCTTGGAAACAGGATCAACCAGCTCTCGCGCTTCGAAGGTCTTCCCACAGTTCTCGCATTGATCACCGCGCGCACGGTCGTAGCCGCAAAAGGGACACGTTCCGCGAACATAACGGTCAGGCAGGAAAATGCCCTCCGCTTCGTCGTAAAACTGCTCCTGAGTCCCGACGGTGAGATCCCCCTGATCGCGCAGCTTGGTGAAAAGACTTTGCGTCAGGTTGATATGGTTCCGCGTGTGCGTGTGGGTAAATAGGTCGAAGCTGATGCCCAGCCGCTGCCACCCCTCGAGGAACCGCGCATGATATCGCTCGACAATCTCAAGCGGAGTGGCCCCTTCCTCCTTTGCCTTGAGCGTAATCGGCGTCCCATGAGCATCGGAGCCGGAAACCATCATCACACTGTTGCCGCGGAGTCGATGATAGCGGGCAAAGATGTCTGCCGGTAGGTAAGCTCCCGCGATATGACCAAGATGCAAGTCTCCGTTTGCATAGGGCCAAGCGACGAAGACTCCAATATGTTTTCCCACAGGCACTCCCTAATAAAACGACTAGACTATTGGTCTGCTCTGACGGCACCGGTTGGCGAAGGACGACAATCTCTGTATCTATAGGCGCAGAACGAATCAGATTCAAGAGAAACAGCAGTCGAACCATGGAAGAACAGACTCCCCCACCACCCCCGACTTCAACCGCAGCAGAGACCACGACAGATGAAGCAGTAGTGCTTAGCTTCGATGAATTTCTCCGCGTCGACCTCCGGGTTGCCCAGATCACGGCCGCCGAACGGATCGAGAAGTCTGAGAAACTCGTAAAGCTCCAGCTTGATGTCGGCCCGCTTGGCGAGCGTCAGATCGTTGCGGGAATCGCGAAACACTATGCCGCCGAGGAGTTAATCGGCCGGAAGATCGTCATCGTTGCCAATCTCAAACCTGCCAAGCTGATGGGAGTGCCGAGCCAAGGCATGCTGCTTGCTGCGTCCGATGATGCAGGCAACCTTGAGTTGCTTTCGCCCGGCGCGGCCATGCCTCCCGGTTCGACCGTGCGCTGAGCAGGATGGAACTGATTGACACCCACTGCCATCTTGATGCGCTTGAACATGCCCCGCTGGAGTCGTTGCTGAAAGACGCGATTGCTTGCGACGTTCGACGGATGGTCTGCATTGGCGCCAGCGGCGGTGAAGCCTCGGCACATCGTGCGGTCGAGTTCGCGGAGCAGTTTGACTTTATTTGGGCAACAGTCGGTATCCACCCGCATGATGCCGGTCGAGTTGAGAGCCTAGCCGGCGTTCGACCGCTCCTTGAACACCCCAAGGTCGTGGCAGTCGGGGAAACGGGACTTGATTACTACCGCGAATGGGCCCCGTTCGATCGCCAACGAGCACTGTTTTCGGAAACCATAGAGGTTGCGAAAGAGGTCAAGAAGCCCCTGATAATTCATTGTCGAGATGCCGCGGAAGATACCTACCGGATGCTGAAGGAACAAAAGGCGGAAGCCGTGGGCGGGGTTTTCCATTGCTACGCCGAAGATGCCGCCTTCGCCGCTAAGCTCCGGGATATCAACTTTCTCGTGTCGTTTCCCGGGACGCTTACTTTCAAAAGCGCGCATGCGCTTCGTGCCACGGCGCAGGCTATCCCGCTGGACCAGATCATGCTGGAGACGGACTGCCCCTATATGGCGCCTGAACCGTTTCGCGGCAAACCCAGTGAGCCGAAGCATGTCTACCAGATCGCGCTCAAGCTTGCGGAGGTGAAGGAGCTTCCGATCGCTACGATCGCCGAGGAGACAACACGAACGGCAGAACGCTTCTTCGGAATCTCGCGGTAACTATGGTGGGAAGTCAGTTTCGTTCAGCGAGCATTGCCGTTTCGCGGATCTGCGCCTTCTTGCTCTGGGCGTTTGCGCTAGCTTGCGCGTTCAGTGCGGTCGACAGCCACGCACTGACACCATCTGAAGCCTACAAGGTGCTGGGGAAGCGCCAGACCACCTACGATGCTCGACAATCGAAGCTGCCTCCTGCACAAGCGCAAGCACTCCAAGAGCTGCTTACCTTGTATGATAAAGCGGTGGTGCAGCGAGCGCAGATCACCTTATTTCTCCGGACCGATGGAGCAGAGGGGCGTCCGCTTTCCGCCTATGACGGCGCACTGGCGGAACTGGCAACCAAGCTCGACTTTGTTCCGCTGGAAAAGGACTTATTGCCGATACGAGAGCTCGTGACACGAGCGCTCGAGGAACAGCAGCAATATTTCCATAGTATCGTCCGCGGCCGGGAGCGGGATTTTTATGAATTCAAGGCGTCTCGGGCACACCCGATGGTGCAGAGCGCGAGCAAGAAGCTGCGACGGGCTTATGACATGCTGATGCTCACCTATTCGAGCGAATCGGCACATAACAAGCGTGCTTTCGGCGATCACTTTGCCGCCCTCGATTTTTAACAGGTCGCGCTAGTTCCGGAGCGCGTCCATCTGACACCGGTGGGACTGCGCCAATAGCGAGCGACCCGCGGAAACATGGCGCAGCTCAGGAGCGGCGATTTCCCAGGAGTCGATCGAACATGATCGCAGCAGCAGCACGGACCGAAAGATGGTTGTAGCCGGTGAAACCGTTGATCGGTTCAAGGCGAATATCCGCTCGCTCCATCAGTTCATCGGCCATTCCCCAGCCGGTGCCGAGCAGCAACAAGTGGGGACGAGGATCCGAGAACAACAGGCGTCTGACTTCTTCGAACGTCGAGACTCCCGGCGCCTGCTTCGCGCTGGTAGTGATAATCCGCGGCAGCATTCCTGTGCGGGATTCGATATCCATCAGCACGTCATCAAAGTCGGGCACGAGGGAGACCGTTTGCAACGCATCGCTCCGATTCGGATTATACTCCAACCCATAGCCCTCGAACCAATGCTCGCAGATCTTGTGCATCAACCGCCGAAGCGTTTTCGATGGATGCACCAGGTAGTAACGAGAAAGACCGAAAGTGCGGGCAGACCTGGCGATATCGTGCAAGTCCAGATTGGTGATGGATGAAGTGACGACCTTACCTTCTTTATTCACCACCGGGTAATGAATCAAGGCGACGTTCAGCTCTCCGGCAAGCGGCGGCTGCTCGAGCGGCACTTGCAAGAGAAGCTCCGGTCGACGTTCCGCGGTCACCCGACGCGCAGCTTCCGCTCGCCAGGAATCGATCTCTCGGTGGTTTCCCGACAGCAGCACCTCAGGCACCGCTTTTCCCTCAAACTCTCGCGGCTTGGTGTACTGAGGATACTCGAGCAACCCGGACTCGAACGACTCGCTGGTGATAGAATCGGGATTGCCCAGCACCCCAGGGACGAAGCGAGTAACCGCTTCCATCAGCGCCATCGCTGCAACTTCCCCGCCCATCAATACATAATCACCGACCGATATCTCGTGGTCGACGAAGGAATCGACAATCCGCTCATCGATCCCCTCGTAACGGCAGCACAGCAAAATCAGCGATTTGGATGCTTCCCCCGCCAATTCCTTGGCTACGGTTGGCGTCAACGGCCGGCCGCGAGGCGATAGCAGCACCACGGATGCTCCGGGGAAGCGGCTTCGAGCATCGCGAATTGCCGCTGCGGCCGGTTCAGGACGGAGCACCATGCCGGAACCACCGCCGTACGGCGTATCGTCGATCTGGCCTTGGGTGTTAATCGCGTACTCCCGCAAATGGGTCGTCTCGAGCGAAAGGAGTCCCGACTGAACCGCACGCCCCAGCAGGCCCAGGCGCGCGAAGGGATCGAACAATTCGGGAAAGATCGTCAAGACTTGGAAATGCATGAACCACCGCAGAGGAGCGAAACGTCGGGCTTCGACATTAGCAATGAGCCGCCAACTATGCTACAACGCTGCGGAAAATGCACGTCATAGGACCGAAGATGGCAAAACGACTATGGGATAAAGGAGAGCCGATGAATCGCCTGGTGCAGGCGTTCACCGTCGGTGACGATCCGCAGATTGATCGCGCCCTCGTCCGTTGGGACGCCATGGCTTCTGCTGCCCATGCGCGGATGCTCAAGGAGATCGGCGTTCTCTCTGCAGCCGAGCTTGAAGCTCTCTTGCCGGAACTGGCGCGAATCAGCGCCCAGGGCATTGCTTCGACGTTTCAAATCCCGGAGGAACTTGAAGATTGCCACACGGCAATCGAAAGCGTGCTCGTCGAAAAGACCGGAGCCGCCGGACAGAAAATCCATACCGGTCGTTCACGAAACGATCAGGTCCTGACCGCGCAACGTCTCTACGTTCGCCATCACGTTGTCCAAACTTTGGAAGCGCTGGCCGTGTGTGCCGAGGCTTTGCTCGAACGCGCCGACGCCACCAAAGATCTCCCGATGCCGGGCTACACGCACCTCCAGCCTGCGATGCCCTCATCTGTGGGCATGTGGTTTCATGCGTTTGCCGAGGCTGTCATCGATTTGATGGGCGACGGCATCGCGCTGCTGGGAAGGATTAACACCTCCCCGCTCGGCGCCGCCTCGGGATTCGGTGTGCCGCTGCCGCTTGACCGGGCACTGACGGCGAGCCTTCTCGGTTTCGACCGACCGCAGCGCAGCGTGATTGACGTGCAAAATAGTCGCGGGCGAGCCGAGCTGAAGTTCTTGCGGTGGCTGAGCGACATCGGCTCCGTTGTCGAAAAGTTCGCTTGGGACGTCGTCCTGTACTGCTGTTCAGAGTTCGGCTTCTTCACCCTACCGAAGGAGCTGACGACCGGCTCTTCGATTATGCCACAAAAACGCAACCCCGACGTTGCAGAATTGCTGCGAGGGCGAGCCGCGAAACTACGTGCCGCCGAACAAGAACTACTGCTGGTGATTGCCAAACTTCCCTCGAACTATCACCGGGACTTCCAGTACACGAAAGAGCCGGTCGTGCGAGCCATTGACCAGCTCCAGACAATCCTACCTGTCTTCACGCTTGTCGTTCAGTCGGTACAACCGCAGCGAGAGGCACTACAGCGGCGAATGACCGTTGAATTGTACGCCACCTACGATGCCTTTCGGGACGTTCGCGCCGGGGTTCCCTTTCGCGAAGCCTATCGTCTCTCAGCAGAGCGATACGCCAAGGGGTCATTGACGGTAGCCGACCTCGAGGCAGAATTCGGGTCGATTGCCGCCGCTGATGCCGCTGAATGTCGAGAAGCTCGGAGCGACCTTGCTCGCTTGATAGAAGCGACCGATCAGTTCGCCGGGCGCTTCATGGAGCTTGAAAAAGCGGTGTTTCAGGCACCAGCCGCCTGAAACGAGAGCCGTCCTTTCGTCAGACCGCGTTTTTCGGGCCACTCGATATTCATTCGAGTTCTTCGAGCACTCAGCCGCAAATGCGCATCAGATCGGGTAACAAGTCGCACGAATACCCTTTTCTTGGGGAACTTCCGACTTTATAGTTGAACGAATGACTCTAGCAGCCCGAAAACTTGGCATCGTCGATCTTTTGCTCGTCGGATCGGTCGGCGGATTACTCCTGTATCTTTTCTACCCCACGCTGCAGGAGATCGCGCTCATTTGTTGGACCGATGACGATTACTCGCATGGGCTACTGCTGCCGCTCGTCGCCGTCTACATGCTGTGGGATCGGAAGGCGGAACTTGTCGGACGTCTCGAGAAAAGCCAGACGCTGCTGGCGACCGCACCGGACTCGCCTGCGGCGAAGCGTGAACGTGGAGTGTTCTTACCTCAGCTACTCCTTGTGGGAGGTCTACTCCTGTTCCTGCTGGGCGCCACTTCCGGCATCTCATACGCCTGCTGGATTGCCTTCTTCCCGGTGACGCTCGGCGTTTTGCAGCTCGTGTTTGGAAGAACGGCGATGCTGCTCCTTGCTCCACCCTTGTTGCTGCAGTTCATGGCGAAACCGCTTCCGGATTCGGTAGTGGTTCGTTTGTTCTGGCCGCTCCAGACATTCGCCGCGAAGATCAGCACGCTCTCCCTGGAGTTGCTCGACGTTCCGGTCTTTCTTTCCGGCAATGTCATCGAAATTCCCGAAATGAAGCTGATGGTGGAGGAAGCCTGCAGTGGAATGCGCTCCGTGATGGCATTGCTCACACTCGCTTTGGTAGTCATCTATTTCGTGCCCCTGCGCTGGTATAACCGTCTGCTGCTCGTCGCAGCCTCAGTGCTCATCGCCGTAGTGCTCAATGTGTTCCGCGTGGCAATGACCGGCCTCTTGGCGCACTTCTACGATCCGAGCACAGCCACAGGCTTTTTCCATACCTTCTCCGGACTGCTGGTGTTTATCATCGGATTACCGTTGCTGTATTATGTCGGCGTGCTGCTGACCAAAGTCGATGGCGGCAAGGGAGCGGGCTAGTCATGGTCATCAATAGAATCGGTGCAGTGCTCGCCCTTGTAACTCTTTTGCTCGCCAGCGTCGGGTTTCACCAGCACATGGCGCGACTGGCGGAACGCGCTACCGTTGACGTCGCTATCGAGTCCCTACCTCTAGAGCTTGGCCAATGGCAGGGGAAAGTGACCCAAGGGCTGGATGTCCGATCGCAAGAGATTCTCCGCCTTACCCGCTTCGTCAAGCGTGCCTACAGTCGAGGGGACGAGAGGATAGAACTGTATATCGGTTACTGGCAGCATCAGACGGGAGACTATCAGGCAGCCAAACATTCGCCGCTACTCTGCCTGCCGGCAAACGGCTGGGAAGTCGAGCGTCGTGGCAGCAGGGAACTCGAAGACGTCGGTTCCACGGAGGGGATCAGCGTCAAGCGATTGGTCGGCGAAGTCCGCGGCAAGCCGTATCTGTTCTACTATTGGTTCTTCACCGGAGAACGGAGCTACTCCGAGGAGTGGCAAGCGCTATTTCGTATCAGCCTGCAAAACCTATTGGCCTCTCGCTCCGATGGCGGCATTGTCGAGGTCAGCACACCGCTGCCCACCGGCTATTCCCGCGAGGAAGCGATAGCCCATGCGAGCGAGCAAATTGAGGACTTTCTCGCAGAACTTCGCCCCGCGCTCGAGCACCTCGTGGCTGAAGCCGCGCAGTAATAATGCTTTTGGCGCAAGCCGCGATGGGATGTGCTTACACCCCTTCGTCAACCCGATAGCCGGCCCGTGCAATATCTTCGAGGCGCGGCTGATCTGAAATGATGATCCGGCCACGGCGAGACAGGTCCACGATACCGTCTTCTTCCATTGCGCGAGTCGCACGCACTGCGCTTTCCAGAGTCGTGCCGACGGTATCCGCCAGCTCTTGGCGAGTCATTGCAACCACCTGCGGACGCCGTGGATCGGCCTGACGTTTATCGAGCTTCGTGAGCAGCGTGGCGGCAACACGAACCGGCACATTGTCGTGCGCCAGAGCGCGCGCAATACTGTAGGCATTCGTGAGACGATCGGTTACTTGCGACAACATTACGTGCGAAAGTGATGGATACGAGGCGACAAGGCGCTCGACAGATTCCTTACTGAACCAGACCACGGTGCTGTCACGAAGCGCCTTGATCCGAACCGGGTAGGAGTGTGCTCCGAGTGCCATTGCAAAGCCCAACAGATCGCCCGGGTCGACGGATTCTACAATCAGCTCCCGACCCGACGGTGATGTCTTCACCAGACCGAGGCTACCGGTCAGCACGAGAAAGCCACGGACGTTCGCCCCCTCTTCCGGCGCAACCACTTCCCGACTACGAAAGCTAGCGACCGTGGCTGTCTGCGCAATCTTCTGCAGTAACACGCGACCCACATCTTTGAAGAAAGGGACAGATGAAAGCGCATCGTACGCCGAAGTGCCTTCCGTCGGCGTCCTCGCAAGCTCGTCGAAACGAAAAGCACTTTCGGCGGCACTTGCCTGGTGCACGTCCGCGTGGGGCTGGGAACCGTTACGGCCGTTCGAGCTTCTCTCCCGCTCATGTTTCCGCAACGCCAGCTGCACAGCAGCACGCAGTTCCGCTTCAGAAAACGGCTTCACCAGATAGCCGTAGGGATCCGCGGCGATCGCTCGGTCAACGGTTCGCTCATCGGAATACGCCGTGAGAAAGATCACCGGAATTCCCAGGCCCCGAACGTGCTGAGCCGCTTCGATACCGTCAAGGGCTCCGCTCAGACCGATGTCCATTAGAACGAGATCCGGTCGCAGACTGCGCGCACGCTCGACTGCCGACTCACCGTCCGGCACGCGACCGCAGACAGAAAAGCCCGCCCGCTCAAGGTTCTGCTCAATCTCCAGCGCCAGAAGCAATTGGTCTTCCACTACAAGGACGCTGACTGGAGCGTTTTCGGATTCCACTCTCATAAGTTGTCTCATTCCGTCACGTATCGCTGCAGCTCGGTTCTGCCGACCGGACTACCGGTTACGCCGAGCCAGTGGATCATCAATTGACAAAGGATCCGTCCGCCGTATTCAAGCTCTCTGTAGGCAAGGTCTCCACACCTACGCATGAGACCACACAATTCTGCCGAATACGAACGCATTGGATCGCTTTGTCGAGGGACGCATCGGCAATGCGCCTCCGTTCATTTCCGATCGCTAGCTTCCTGAGCAGTTCATGTTCAAAAAGACGCAGAACCCGCCCCTTCAACTACCGTTCACCAAAATTGCCAGAAGATCGAAACCTCCGGGCATTATCTTGATCATACGCAAAGTGGACTGCCTCCAGGCCGAATTTGGAAATTATTAAGCATTTCGGGCAAGTGTCCAAAGGAGCCAAAGTCCCGGAACTGCGTTCAGCAGAAGAAAAAAATGAACGGCCAGCCGAAGTGCAAGATTTCCCGGACGACGAAGCGTTTGTCGTATGCAAATAGCGACCAGTACCACGGTGTAGAGAAACACTACGCCGAGAAATAGGCGCGCACTACTGCCGGTTCCTACGGGATCGCCCGTCAAACTGAAGATTTGAGTCGCGGAGTCTGCGTTGAACCAAGTCCACGGTGCATAAAGGGCCATGATCAATGGCACCACCGGCACCGCACCGGCCCAATAAAGGAGATCCGGCCGTCCATGACCGAGAAGCACCGCCGCGCCAAGTATGACGACCAACGCTACATTCCCTGCAACTTCATACAGGAATCTTCGCCGCGAGCCCGGCGGAGACGGTACAATACTCTCGCTGCCAAACAACGTTCGCAGGGGCTCTCGATAGGAACAACCCAAGACCGCACCGCCAAAATATAAATAGGCGAGCGTGCCGGTTCCCCTGAGATCAAGAAGAAACCACTCGTTCACAGGAGCATGGGTAACCATTCGACAAACGGGGATGACAATGCAAAGCCCGACAAGAAACACAGCACCGCTTTTCGCACTCCTTCTCCGCTGGGAAGTAAAGTTCGTTACTGCCCCCACACACGTTCCTGCGAAAAAGGACAGAAGTCCCCTCATCAGTAGCTCGAGATCAGCGGGCTGGTAGCGAAGATCCAGTCGGTAAAAGACAAGCAGGAGAACGAGTCCCGCCCCCCACAGCACCCGAGCCGACCGCCAGAAACACCAGAGCCCAATCCAGCCGACGGTGGCGCCGACCAGAGCGGCAACGATGGCGTGGATGGCCAGAAAAACGCGCAGCGGTGAATGCTCAGCCCAAAGCATGGCCTGTGCATCTCGGGCGTTTGCCCCAGTCAGGAAGGGTGCTGGGTCCGCTGTTCTCAGAACCAGGATGGCCACAAAAGCCGTAAACAACAGTAGGAAACGAAAGCCGGCTCTGGACACTGCTTAGCTCCTCGCTGTTTCGCCGGAAGCGAAACCAAACAACTAACTGTTATACCCCTGACCGAACAGGCTGGCTCAACCGGAGCTTACTACAAAGCTATCGTTGTCTGATTAGACCTCAGGCGTGACAATTAGCTCCGTACTTTTATATCGTTAGCGCGTATTTCGTGGTAGAATATCGGGCGTTTGCCGGTCACAAAAGAAGAGGCCGTCGGTCTGCCAGGGCATTTAGCTGTGGAAGCTGGTGGCCAAACGATCGTCTAAGGAAAAAGTCAGAAAGAGATTTTATCGAGGTTCGCAATGCTACGTTCCGAGGAGAGTTTTCTCACCACCAAACTGGATGCAGCAATCGGCTGGTGTCGGAAGTATTCCCTTTTCCCTTATCCGTTCGTGACGGCCTGTTGCGGCATGGAATTCATGGCAGTTAGCTGTTCGCACTATGATACCGACCGATTCGGTGCGGCATTACCTCGATTCACACCACGTCAGGCCGACCTTCTCTGGGTGGTAGGGACGATCACGCACAAACAGGCTCCCGTCCTACTCCGCGTTTACGAACAGATGACCGAACCGAAGTGGGTAATCGCTTTCGGCGCGTGCGCCTCCAGCGGAGGATTCTACGACAACTACGCTACGGTCGCCGGAGTCGACAAGCTCATCCCGGTCGACATGTACATTCCGGGCTGTCCTCCTCGGCCGGAAACGGTGTTGGATGCGCTGATGAAATTGCAGCGCGACATTCACCTGCAGCGCCAGCCGGTGATCGCTGACGATCGCACAGAGCATTCCGACATCCTCGCCCAGTATGCCCCGAAGGGCATAGGGACGGGCGCCTGACGCCTGTCGCTCGGTGCTTACTCAGTTGTAGATAATCAGTTGTAGATAAAACGTGTCGGTAGGGTGCGCTTCGAACTCTCGCCGCGCACGATCTTCTGCCCGTAGGCAAGCACGAGAAGCACGGCCGGATAGAGTAGCCAGCGGGCAACTGCAATGTCGAGCATACCCATCGAGAGCGATTCCACCGCACTGACGAAAAAGTCGGTTTGATCGATTCCAATTGCGATCGCTAAAGCGAACCCGCAGTAGAGCGCTTGCCCCAGATAACTTTTCGGACTCTCGTATCCCTGCACCCCGAACAGCGGCTTCGCGATAGCCCAGAGAGCGAGTCCGATGAAGGTCAGCGGTAGCAACAGCCAAATCAGATAAAGCCAGTCCATACGATCTTCCTCTTACTGCGAACTGCGCCGTCGTCTGACAGCTCCAGATCTATAACCTTGCAAGTGTCGCGGATGCAGCTTCGACGGCGTCCGGTAACGCAAATCGCCGCGCCCGTTCTTCTGAATACCGCTTCATAACCCGCTCGACATAGCGCCTCGTTTCCCTGTAGGGAGGGATCCCCCGATGTCTCTCGACCGCGCTCGGACCCGCGTTGTATGCCGCGACCGCAAGTCGCACATCGCCGGGGAAGCGATCAAGCATCATGCGCAAGTAACGCGTGCCCCCCAGAATATTCTGTTTGGGATCCCAAGGATCAGTCACTCCCATGGCCTCGGCAGTAATCGGCATCAACTGCATCAGTCCCATCGCACCGACTGGAGACTCCGCTGCCGGATTGAAACTTGATTCGGCTGCAATGACTGACCAAATCAACTCGGTCGGCACGCCGTACATTCTTCCCGCATGAACGACATGCTCATGCAGCTCCGCTGCGGAAAACTCTCGGGACGAAGACTGAAAGTAGGTTCGAAGGCGCTCTAGGCTCAGGGAATTCAACCAGCCGGTACTCGACGTAGCCCAGGAGAATTGGAATGAATGACCGAAGAAGGCTCCGTTGGGGAGGAAAAAAGCGACAATACCGGCAGCAAGGAAGCCGACCCCGAAACTGGCAAACGCAGAGCGCAGCGTCCGCTTGGGCGGATGGCATTGCGATTGTTTCATCCCAAACTGCGAGAAGTTCGCCATACTGCTTTCGGTGAAAACTCCGGAAAAACCTCGATACCGTCCATTATATCGGTAAATGCTCGAAATAACTTCGGGATTCCACGCTTGCCCCTACTCTTTCTCCTAACTGACTGAAATCGCTCAAAGTTGCCTCGAACTACTGAGAGCTGATGTCGACTTCTACACGAAAAGGAGCGCCTCGATGGTGAGACCGGGTCCAAATGCCAGCGCTACCCACGGTGGAGGGGCTTTCTCCCGCCTCAGGTGATCGAGCACGAAAAGCACCGTGGGCGACGACATGTTGCCGAACCTTCGCAGCACCGCATGCGAGGCTGCAATCTGCTCCGAACTGAGTGAGAGCGCTGTCTGCACCGCATGCAGCACTCTCACTCCGCCGGGGTGCACTGCCCAATATCTGACATCCTCGATCACTAGATCGTGTTGCCTCAGCCACTGCGAAAGCCACGAAGCTAGATGCGCCTGAATCGCCATCGGAAGCCGAGGAGAGAGCGACATCCGAAACGCGTCCTCCCGAACGCGCCAGCTCATCAACTCTTCCGAGTCGGGCACGAGGTAAGATCCGCTTGCGGCGAGCAGCGTGTCGGCATCAGACGGAACCCGAGCGTCCGCTGATCGCCCGACCACTGCCGCCGCTCCGTCAGCAAACAGTGCATTCGGAACAATAACATCCGGGTCGAAGGTAGTTCGAAAGTGGAG
>JAGRAW010000071.1 GCA_020434415.1 Bdellovibrionales bacterium | reverse complement strand
CTACGAATCTAATAGCTTGTGGCCAAATATGATAAGCTCCTTTTCTTACCTTATCTACGTTGAAAGTCAACGAGAATGGGGAGCTATCGTCAACATCTGGGGCGTCCCTCAGAGTAGACACTCACCGAATTGTTAAGACGCAAGAAATGAACGATAGTTGGACCCGTTAAAAGAGGCGAGCTTTTCCTTTGCAGGGTAAGCAGTGACGTCGGTGAACGCGACGCAGGCCCGCCCAGATAGGCACTAAAAATAGAAACTTCGTAGGATACTCGGTTAGCGATGAAACGACGTGAGGATATGTCGTTCTTGGAACGGCTGTATGTTTGGGAGATCGCAAAAGGGGTAGCCCAGACGACGGGAGACCTGATCAAGCATCTGGCGACGTTCCTGATGCAAACGGTTGGTATCAAGACCCAGGAGCGGCCGTGGGTGACTTATCAGTATCCGGATGAAGCCAGGCCCTATGCGCCACGGTACCGCGGGCGACATCGTTTGACGCTGAACGACGAAGGCTCGATCCGTTGTACCGCCTGTTTCCTCTGCGCCACGGCATGCCCTGCCAACTGCATTTATATCGAACCTGCGGAGCACGACGATCCGAGTATCGAGAAGTTTCCAGCGCGGTACGAGATAGACACTTTGTTGTGTGTCTACTGTGGCTATTGTGTCGAAGCATGTCCGGTTGACGCGATTCGAATGGACACGGGCATCCATCCTGAGATTTACCCGCCGGATCCGCGAAGCTTTATCGAGGATAAGGAGACGCTGATGCTGCGTTCCAGAATTCTCGAGGACGAAGGTCCGGAGGCACTGTTCACCCGTCACCGCGAGCACATGAAGAAAGTGGAGCGAGATCCTTTCAACGCCGATTACTAGCTAGCGTAAGGAAAACCTTCTCGGCGAGCGATCTAAGGAAGCAAAGCTTCGATTTGCTCAACGTAGCGTCGGACTACAACTCGCGCCATGCCCGGGTTGGAACTGCGATCGATAAGTAGATACAGTAATTGTGCACCGCCTTTGAGCACCTGGAGGATTGCGCAGTCGCGGTTGGTGGTAATCAGCAATTCTTCTAGCGTGCAGTCTTCACTCCCGGACCCGTGGAGCTGTTTCACAGCTTCCGACGCTCGCCCGCTGATATCGAGGTAGTATGCGCCGATTGCTTCGGCTTCCAGTCCGTCGGCGTCGCTTACGGATGCTATCGGCATTCCGGAGCTTCCGTCGATCAGCACCACCGCGATGAAGCCGGGAACTTCGCTTCGAAATCGCTCCATCACTTCCGGAATGTCGCTCGCCGGCTTGGCGCTCAGTTCTGCTTTGTAGGTCGGACGGGGGCGTGCTGCCGCACCATTCGTATCAGCAGAGGAGTCAGGGATGCTCGCCCGTCGTCTGGGCTCTGCCGACTTGGTCCGAGTCGGCGCCGGAACGTTCTCGTCGAGAAGTTTCGAAAGTTCGAGGCCCTGCACTCCGTCACTTGCAGCGGTATCCGTGGCGTTGAATTGGGCAACACTGTCGCTCCACAGACGAAGTACCGAGAGCGCGGCGCGAGTATGGCGCTCGATGATGCCGGCGCGAGTCTCGATATCCGAAATCCCCAGGGCCAAGAGGATCTCGTCGAGCGACCGCTTACCGTCTTGACGTGCCTTTTTTATTCCGGCGAGCAAGTCTTCTCGTGACAGCGCTTTCTCGCGAATCAAAATACTCTGGAAACTTTCTTCTTGTCCGGTCGCAAACGCCCAAACGATGAGGCCGCGATGGAGGTAGACCTTGGCATTCTGACCATGACTTTGGAACAGGACCTCTCCGGAGCAGCCGTCCGCGACCAGCGTCTTGAGGTAGGCGACCGTATCGCCGGTGGTGGTTAGCTTTGAGGAGTCCATCAACGGTAGAAATCACTCTGGAGCGTCGTGCTAGAATAAAGATGCATTCACGGGCCCAGTCGGCGCATACGAGCCAAAATTCACTCACTTGTCAGCCATAGTGCGAGCTGGAGGCCCTGCAGCTTGAAGTCGGTTGTTCGGTCAATGACAGCAGTGGTCCCGCCGGGTTAGGACCTTCAAGGGTCTCAGGGGGTATGCTGGAGGGCCCTCGGTGTGCGAGAACAGGGAGCTGTGAGTTGTCGAGTCTTGGCCAGCAGCTCGTGGGAATAATGTAGCGGGACGATTTCTTGGGTATTTGCTCATGATTTGTGCGGCGGATGCAGGGGTGCTCATGCGGCAAGGTCGGTCGGCGGCCGCTGTCGGGGGCAGGCTCGCAGTGGGGTCGACGGCCGGAGGACGCACGCTTCGACCGTGGACCTTCGTTGTCGCTTTGCTCGCCATTATCTGCGCCGGTTGTAGCGGTGGCGGAGGAAGCAGCGCTTCGATTGCGAGTGACGGCAATTTTACCCTGACTTCTTCGGAGGCGGTTGTCGAATCGACAATCGACGACTTCATTTTTGTCGATGTGGAAGTGAATGGGGCCCCGGCTAGGTTTATCTTAGACACCGGCGCAGATGCGTTCGTCGTTTCGCGTGCGCTGCAACGTCGGCTTGGGTTGGAGCAGGTGGATACTGCGACCATCACCACAATCGTCGGCTCTAGTACGGTAGATGTCGCGCGAATCGACGAGTTTCGTCTGGGCAATGTCGTAGGCGTTGATATCGACGCCGCAGAACTCGATTTGGGTCCCGGCATCGACGGTATCGTCGGCGTGCCGTTTTTTCGCGCAACTATTGTCGAGATCGACTATCAGACAGGATTACTAACCATTCGGGACCCTGCGACTTTTCGACTGAGCGAGCAGGCTCCGTCGATTGGCGGAAGCCTATTAAGTGCGGAGAATTTTGTTCTGACAAATGTCTCGGTTGACGGGCAGAATGTCGGAGCTGTCAGGATTGATACTGGGAGTAGTGGCGGGCTCCGTCTCGCTTCGCAAGCCGGTGCGTCGTTCGTCGCTCAAGCCGACGAAACTATTTCAGTGCTGTCGCAAGCTTCCAATGGCAGCATCCCGGGGACGGCGTTTGTCGTCGATTCGTTGATGCTGGGGGACATTCAGCTTGAGGAGCAATTCGTGGTGGTGCAGGATTCACCCCTTGAAGTCGGGTTGTTAGGCGGTCTCGTGCTCCGCCAGTTTCTTGTCGTGCTGGACCTTGGCTCGAACCAGGTACTGCTCCGGCAAGATCGAGCGATCGAGTATGCCCTGCTGAATCAACCGAATACGTTCGCTCGTCATGAGCCCAGCCTGAGAGCTGCTGCAGCATTCCACCTCCAATGAAGCTTCGCCGGATTTCGACTGGCATTTTCAGCGTAGTGCTTTTGGCAGGAACTCCAGCGGTCAGTGCCGCAGAGGGCGGCAGCGGCTTATCGGTCGAACCGCAGTCAGCGCCTTCCTCTACTGCGGCAGACTCCGAGCAGCCGGCGCTCGAACAGGAGGAGGAGGGGGAGGCGGCAGAATTGCCTCCCGGAATTCCGGCATTGCCGGGGCCTCGAGAAAGGGACCGCCAACAGTTCATCAACAAAGACAACCTGGACGCATTTCGGCCGCTTCTCTTATCTCCTATCGCCGCGTGGATTGAGTCTGGCTTGGTTGCCGTGCGCGCCGTTCGTAAGCTTGATTTTCCATGGCGAATGTCCGAGCAATGGCGTGACGAGAGTCTAGAGAATGTCGGTCACTTTCGCCTTGATGAGCGTGGCACGCTCAGTGCCGTCAATCAAAGTGAGGATGATTTATCAGACGGCGGTTATCCCTTCGGATTTGCTCGGCACATCCAGGAGGAGGGGGATCCGAAGCGTCGTGCGCAGATGGTGCTGTGGAATGTCAGCTATGCGCTGGCCGCTGCTCGAGACGTGCTCTACGAGGGTGAGCTGGCATGGGTGGGAGCGCAAACCTTGCTCCGGCGCTCCGATGGGATCTTCTACAGCCGTTCGTACTTGAGACCCTTCAGAGCGCCTGCTCCGGTGCCTTTGGTTTCGCAGGCGGAGGCGGGGCAAGAGAAGAAAAGCGACTCCTCATCGAAGCCTGCGGAGGCGGAGACGGAGGTGCCACCGCCGCTGACGTTTAGCGGTCCTGGCGATCTCTTCGGCCAGCAGCTGCTGCAGCTTGTCTCGCCACCGGTCGTGTACGGTTACTCTCAGGTAGGATGGCGCTTTCGGGGTCCGGAAGAAGACTTGCTCTGGCTGTATTCGCCGGTTATCGCGAAGGCTCGTCAAGTACTGTCTTCGAATCGTAGCGATCCTTTGCTCGGCGGTATCATGACGCTTGATGACCTCCTTGTCTGGGGCCAGAAGGTGCAGGCGGTCGACGCAACTGTGCTCGATGAAAAGACGCTGCTGGTGCCGTTTCCCGCGTTGACCTACTACCTCATGGAACAGGCGGAGCGCTCAGCCGCACCGGGAGCAAAGCTTTTCGGAGAGGTGAGCGCGGCTGAAGTGCAGGCGGCTCATGCCGGAAGCGGGGGCACTCCGTTGCCTTCGGTTCGCGGCTACTATCAGCGGTTGGACGGTAGCCATACGATGACCTTGTGGAACCACGAGAATCGCGGCGTAGCGAAATTCGCTCCGTGGGTGCCGACCAGTGTTACCTTCGTGCCGCGTGAAGTCTGGATTCTGGAGCTTCTCCCGCGCGATCCCTATTACCTCACCGGCCGAGAGATTTTGGTGGTCGATAAGAAGGCGATGCTACCGGTATATAAGCTGGTGTACGATCAACAGGGCGTTTTTCAGCGACTGGTGATGGGGGGATGGGGTCTCGCAAGAAACAAGGACGGTTCTGCGCGCTTTCCGTTCGCTGGATTCGTGTTGGCAGTGCAAGCTGGTGCAGAGGAAGCAATGACGTTCACTCCGCAGGCCGTGCGGCTGATCCCGCGTGACGGCGGCGAGGTTTCGCGTGAGCTCGAGGCACTATTCGAGATTCAGAACCACGGCAAGGCGGAAGAGCCTGCCAAGCAAAGCGCACTCCCGGAGCAACCTGCACCTTCTAGTTTGGCCCCTGTAGAAACTCAGCCGGTCACGAAGCCGCCTGTCGCGACGCCGGTTGTACCGACACCGCGTCCTTCAGGGACGACACCCGCTCCAGCGCGTGTTGTTCCGAAATCTCCGGAGATTCAAACCGACTTCTGATTGCACGTCTGTATTTGCGCTCCGTTAGGTGTAGCGTCGGCGCGGAGCGAACAGCAGTACAAGCAGTAACCCCGCGATGAACCCGCCGATGTGAGCCATGTAGGCCACTCCGGTTGCTTCTCCCGCGGCGACCCCGACCTGTCCTACAAGTTGGAGTAAAAACCACCCGCCCAGTACGAGGTAGGCAGGCATATAGGTGATGTGTCGGAACACGAGCACCCGAACCCGATTGCCGCTGAAGCGTAGTAGATACGCGCCGAGTACGCCGGCTATCGCTCCTGAGGCCCCGAGCGAGGGAATAGTCGAACTTGGGGCTGCTATGATGTGAGCAGCCGTGGCCGCGAATCCGCAGGCAAGGTAGAACAGCAAAAAGCGCGCGTGTCCCAAGAGGTCTTCGATCTGGTCGCCGAAAATGACCAAATACACCATGTTCCCGATAATATGCATCCATGAGCCGTGCATGAACATTGCGGTGAGCAAAGTAAGCAGCAGGGGCGTGGGTCCGGGAGCGTGAGGAATGGCAATCGAGCGACCGTTTTCGACGATGCGGCTCCCATTCACCAAGTCTTCGCCGGAGGTTATTTCGTAGGGCGTCGCAGCATAGCCATAGGTGAAAGTTTCCCCGAGCGTGAGCTGGAGATACCAAAAGAAACAGTTAATGCCGACGATTGCGAACATCACCACAGGTGTGGTCCGGACTCGAGAATTATCGTCGCCGATGGGTAGAAACATACGGCGAGTTGTAGCAGGGCTTAGCGGTTGTCGCTACGGGCAGTGATGAAGACCTCATCTGCGAGCCGTTCCAGAGAGGTCTGCATCGATTTGTCGATGCAATCAGTGTCAGCATAGTGGATGACCTGATTCTCCTCGCTTCGTATGCCGACAGACGAAAGGAAAGCGTCCATCTTGGGGCCGAGCCCGGAGCGGATAAAGCCGAAGACCCGAAACTGTACATCAAGATCGTTTCGAGCGTGCTCGAGCCACTGCCGGGTCACCTCAGGCGATACTGTGTCACCCTTTGCCCACCCATCGGTTAGAAGGAACACACCAAGGGGCCCACGGGCACCGCGACGGCGAAATTGCTTGGCCTTCTGACAGCCACGCACGATGGCATCGCCGAGTCGGCTGCCGCCGCGAAGCATGCCGTGCTCGCCGTAGCGCCAGTCTTTCGGCTCGATCAGCGGAAGTTCCCGCAAGGCAATGTCATCTGTTACTTTCTGTATGTCGCAGTTCACGGAATATAGAGTGATGCGAACGCTGGGAAGCAACGTAGCCAACGAGGTTACCTGCCGGTTCCACACATAGGGGAACTGCGGAACCCACTCCATCGACGACGATTGATCTCGAAGGACGATGAAACGCGTCTCGCCGGTCGCAAACTGGGATGGGTTGGGGAAGCCATTTGCGAAGTCGAGAACCACGGGTAACCTCGTTGCTCTACATTGATCACTACTGGACACCCCAGCATACCCTCAATTGACGCCGCAGTGGAGAAAAAATGCAGGAAATTCAACCATTTGTGCGCACTGGCACCACTGTTCTGTGACTTGTCGCACAAATCCGCACCCGCGCAGTCGATCGAAGGTCAGCGGCAGGTAGAACTTGAGAGGAACAGGGGTCTGCGCGTATCTATAGCGTTTGCCGTTGTAGTCCGAAGAAAACCGAGGAGAGGACATGGGAAAAGAGGAGGGGGCACTACCCTCAAATTTCATCCGTAGCATTGTTGACGAAGACAATCGTAGCCAAAAGCACGGTGGTCGCGTTGCGACACGCTTTCCTCCGGAACCGAACGGCTACCTACATATCGGGCACGCGAAGTCGATCTGTCTGAATTTCGGTCTTGCTCGAGACTATGAAGGCACCTGTAACCTTCGGTTCGACGATACGAATCCTGTTACAGAAGAGGTCGAGTATGTCGAGTCGATTCAAGAGGACGTGCGATGGCTCGGCTTCGACTGGGGAGAACGCCGTTTCTTCGCGTCGGACTATTTTGAGCAGCTCTACGACTACGCTGTCGAATTGATCAGGAAAGGACTTGCCTACGTCGACGATCTAAATGCCGAGCAGATACGGGAGTATCGAGGCACTCTGACGCAGCCCGGCAAGAACAGCCCCTTCCGCGACCGCTCGGTGGAAGAGAACCTCGATCTGTTTCAACGGATGCGGGCGGGGGAGTTTCCCGACGGTTCGCGTGTGCTGCGGGCGAAGATCGATATGGCTTCGCCGAATATCAACATGCGCGATCCGACGATCTATCGAATCAAGCATGCCCACCATCATCGCACGGGTGATGCTTGGTGCGTGTACCCTATGTATGACTACACGCATTGTATATCAGATGCGTTGGAGCACATCACGCACTCTATTTGTACCCTCGAGTTCGAGGACCACCGACCACTCTACGACTGGGTACTGGATCAACTGCCGGTGCCTTGCCATCCGCAGCAAATTGAATTTGCCCGCTTGAATCTGACCTACACCGTGCTGAGCAAGCGCAAACTGCTTCGCCTGGTGATGGAGAAGCATGTCAATGGGTGGAGCGATCCGCGTATGCCGACGCTCAGCGGAATGCGTCGACGAGGGTACACACCGGAGGCGATTCGGGATTTCTGCGATCGAATAGGCGTGGCCAAGGCTGACAGTATCGTCGACATCGAGCTATTGAACTTTTGCTTGCGTGAGGATCTGAATCGACGAGCACTACGCGTGATGGCTGTGCTCGATCCAATCAAGGTAGTCATCGAGAACTATCCGGAAGGTCAGGTAGAAATGCTCGATGCGGAGAACAATCCTGAAGATCCTGCTGCCGGATCACGACAGATCCCGTTTTCCAGAGAAATCTACATCGAGCGGGAGGACTTCATGGAAGAGGCGCCGAAGAAGTATTTCCGACTTGCGCCCGGGAAGGAGGTTCGACTCAAGCACGCATACTACGTGACCTGCACGAATGTCGTGAAGGACCCGGCAACGGGTCAAGTGCTCGAAGTGCATTGCACGTATGATCCGGCGACTCGCGGTGGCTGGTCCCAAGATGGTCGTAAGGTGAAAGGCACGCTTCACTGGGTGTCGACCGCTCATGCGGTGGATGCCGAGGTGCGACTGTATGATCACCTGTTTACCCAGGAGAACCCGGACGACGTAGAAGAGGGCAAAGATTTTCTTTCCAATCTCAATCCGGATTCGGTCAAGGTGCTGACAGGCTGCAAAGTGGAGCCGGGGTTGGCGTCCGCTACCGCGCAGGAACGCTATCAGTTCCTGCGCCAGGGCTATTTCTGTGTTGATAGTGTCGATTCATCGTCCGGCGCCCTGGTTTTCAACCGCATAGTTGCGCTCAAGGACTCCTGGGCCAAGGAACAGCGGAAGGCGGGGTAGTCTTGTAGCCGCCACTATTTGATCTGAATGACGTGACGATCTGCGACACCTGCCTCTTTGTTTGCTGTCGTCTGTCTGGTCACGTCGTGGCCGGAACGGTCGAGTCTGCTCCGTGGATAATGTGACCGCGGCTCCTCTCCCATTACCAACTGTTCTCTTGGGGAGAGAAGTGTGGTCACGGAGCAGGTTCACCTCTTTTGCTGCTACCCGGGGGATTGCGGGCATTTTAGGCTACTCGGGAAGCTTCTTTTTAATGAAGCTCTTCCGGATCGCGCCGATGGTCTCAGCGTTGCTTTCGAAGACGACAGCTTGATCGGTCTCTCTCGTGCTCGTTTCCGTGGCACCGAGGTGTGACCTATCTGTAATTGGAGCGGTTTCAGCCATGCGGATGAACTGAGTGACCTCATCGAGCGTCGGAAGCGAAGCTGCTCGTTGTGCCGAGGTCTCGGCAGCGGCTTCCGTTGCGGCTGCTTCCAGAAGTGTCGGCCAGAGCTTCAAGAAAAGTGCACGTGAAGCGAAGACATCGCCCGAGTTGAGCTCTCCATTGATTGCGAACACATACCCAATAGCATCCTCCTGTTCCTGCGCTCGTTGCCCCAACGCCCGCTGGTAGCTTTGGATTTTGGTGACCAGCGCCTGATGTTCAAGGGTTAGCTGCAAGCTTGTGGATGATTTGGTCGAACGAACTCGAGCGTTGAGCGCAGAATTTAGCTTCTCCTGTACCGCAGCCACTTCAGCCCACACTTTGCCTTGTTCCTTTTCTTTACGCGCAGCCAACTTCAGCTCCCGCGCGTTGAGCTGCTTTGCGGCGGAGGAGAATCGATCGACCGGCTCCTCGTCTCGTGCATTCCACCGACCTTGTTCAACACAGAAGGCATCTATCGAAACAGTTCCGGAACCGGGCAGCACAACAAGATCCTTCGAGAGTACTCGGTCTTGCTGCCCTCCCTTTACGATAGTACCCGCTGCTACGAAGATCACGTGGTCCTGTGTGAGGTTTTCCAAAGACAAAGAGTTGACGGAGCCGGTTTCGTGCAGCACTGCCTTCTTCTCCTTAAGCGCCTCCGCAAGCGTGATAACATTGTCGCGCTCGTAGCGATCGTCGCCATGGACGAGATAGATCGCCAAGTTTTCGAATTGATAAGGGCCGGAAAAGCGATACGGAGCAGCCCGCAGTTCTGCAACTGCCGAACCGGAGCAAATTCCAAGCCACAAAAGAACCAAACCGATCATGTGTTTCATACTTCCTCGCGGTGTTACAATGCATACACCCGAGCATAGAAGATCCAAGTCACCGCGGTTAGACACGACATCGTAAAAGCAGCGCTAGAACAGTTTACAAATTATTTTCGCTTCTCCGCCTATCAGGTGTCTTAGCCGGTGCAGAAGAGCGGCTTACCGGGCGTTTGAAATGTTTTGGGTGGCCTATGGCTCGCTATTGTAACGCCTCGGAGCCGGCTGTTGGGATTGCGAGGAAGGAGATAAACGTCTCCTCGCTTTTTCCCGTACTTCCGGTCTATACTTGTGCTATGGGTTCCCGATCTACTCTCTTGCTAAGCTTCGGCAGACTCGAGGACGAAGACACGAGCTGGGACATCAGCTTCTGGCAGTCGACGACTACCGAGGAAAGGTTCAGAGCTGCAGCTGCGTTAGCCAAACTCGCGCACCAAGTGCACGGCGGTGAGCTTCCGGCTCCTATTGTCGATAAGTCTTGCATCATAACCGGTTTATACCCTCGTGATTGAAAACTAGGACGTCCTTGACCTCATCCAGTTGTTTAACAAGAACAAGGTTCGTTTCCTGCTGGTGGGCGGTTACGCGGTGATGCACTATACGGAACCCCGTTACACGAAAGACATCGATTAGTGGCGGCCCTAAGCGAGTTCGGACTGCCGGGGGAGCAGCTCCATGAGGAGTTATTTGCGGTAGAAGGAAACTTTTTCAAAGTCGGCAGACCACCCTGGCGAGTAGACTTGATGACCTCGTTAAGAGGAGTAAGTTTCGCGCAGATGTATCCGAATCGGATACAGATAATGATGGGGCCTCATCCTTTGTCGCTTGTTTCCAAGCCGGATCTTATTCGGATAAAAGAGCTCGCAGGAAGGCCACAGGACCTTCTGGATGTTGAGCGACTGCAGCGAACTCCGCAGAACTGACCTTGTACCGCTGAAAATCGATGCCGGTTGAAGGCCGCGATGTGCCCCAATCACTGCACGCAGAAGCCCTGTTTGAGCATGAGGTTGTGAAGCGGGGAGCACCTCTGCCCGCAGGTATGATGCCGGAAACGTTCTCTCCTTGCTCTACTGCCGCATCGGAGTAGGAAACCGATACTGATCCGATACTCCGACCCTGATGACATGGCCGCTTAACGAGTTTGGTTCGCCAGCTTGAACTCGAACTACGCCGTAGCGGTTGGATTCGGCCTGACTGCAGAGGTCATAATCCGCGTTGCCGAACGGGTTGAGCGTGATCGTTCTACCGAGAACGATACGATCTCCCGTTTCATCGTCGCCACCTGATGATCTTCTCAGGCCGCGGCCGTCTGAATACACCGCACTGACGCTAAAGTCTTGAAAGCGATTCGTGTGATTGAGAATTTGAAGGCGACACCCCTGTCCGAGATACGTGTTGAACGTTGCCTGCAGCTCGGTTCCCAGCGCCTCTGTCGCTAAAATTCCGTACATGAACAGCAGTTCACCCGCCGCTCCCCTGCCGTACTGCATCGCTGTCGCCAGCAACGAGTTACGTCGACTTCCCTGAACCACCGCTTGTCCGAAGCTATTCGGAAAGATCGGATCTGCGATTACGTGATGGCTACCATACGGGGGCAGGGTCACCGAGAAATGCTGGATTGCTGCTCCCGTTGGCGTATAGAGGGTCAGCACGACTCTGTTTTCCGAGTCTGAAGTGTTCACAAGCTCGATAACGGAACTCTGATTCCGCGTGTCAATTGGTACGACAAGTTGTTCGCCGGAGCCGACTGCCCCTTCAAGCTGAAAAGCGGTGCTGAAGCTGTCGAAGAGCATCGGATTGTCATAAAAGTAGCGAATGTTTCGTAGTTGAAATCTCTGATTGGAGTGGGCCGGGAACCATCCCACGGTGCCAACCTTATTCGTGCCGAACTGGTGAGCGGGAATATCCTGTCTAGCATTCGGCGCCAAACGCACTTCTTGGCTTAGCATCACTTTTCCCCTTGTATCGAAGAACCGAAGCGTGCCAGAGGCGCTTTTGTTTTCAAGGTTGGCTACCTGCACCCAATTCGCGACAGCATTGTTCTGTTGGGTCGCGTTGTAGCTTGGTTGAAACGTATTGAAGGGCACGAATTGACTACCGCGAATGCCGTTGGTGAAGGGCATTGCAAAAGCGAAGTCGAACCGGTTCTCACTCGGATGTGTACCGTGCCTCGGATGGTAATAGACCATTCGACCATCAAGTTCATTTTCCTGTCCTGAGTGAAAAGTGCACACTTGACCGATTTGGTTGACTCTCCAACCCGGCATCGCATGCACGAGGACGTCAAACTGCGTTCCCCTAGGGACGAAGTTATGCTCGGCACTGAGCTCCCAGCCGTCGTCTCTGAAAAGAGTGGTGTCGATAAATAGCGCCTTTGAATTCGTGCTGACGTGCTCCAGCACGTTGTACATGCCGCCGAGAAAGCCGTTCCAGTCCGAGCAAAGGCGACGGCTCAGTCGAGGAAGAGCGCTTCCGCGATCGAGCGGATTGCTCCCGTCGGTAACTTCTTGACCGTCTGACACCCCATCGTTGTCTGTGTCAAAAAGTCGTACGTTTGTCTTAAGTAGCTCTTCTTGATAGTCACTGAGCCCGTCCTCGTCGCGATCGCGCCGACGAGGATCTCGATCCATGCATCGACCCTCAAGGGTCACTGTGTCAGAGGCACATGAGCCTCGAATGGATGCTTCGCCGGAACCCAGAAAATGATACTCCACGGGCGGAAACGTATAGTATTGTTTTGAAGCGGTAAGACGATAGGTCTGTCCGGGAAGAGCTCCTGTAAACACAAAGTAGCCTTTGGCATCGCTGGTAACGGTGCCCAGCTCACGAACTCGAATTTGCGCGTTCGTGACACCAACCTTACCAAACGTAATCCGTCCCACAAGGGGAGCGGCTTGTGCTGCTTGCCCCCAAAGTAATAGTGCTCCGAGTATTCCCATCCCAAACCGAACCATAACCACCTCTTCCGCTTGAGGACCGTTCTCCGCCAGTGACGGCTTTCAAGCATCTCGTCTCCCTCAGCCATCACTCTTGGTATGTCCACAGAGAACTTGTGCGTGCGAGTCGAGCTTCCGAATCTTTGGAGTCTAACGAGAATCCATCGAGGATTCCGTGCGCAGTGTAACGCAAAGAGAGCATATCGGATTGGTGATGTGTGATGGAATGGCTGCCGGATAGAAGATGAAGGTGAAAGCGATGAAAGGTTGCGTGCGGTACTGGTTGAGAGGTTTCATTATTGTCTGTATCACTTTAGGGAGCGTGCCTGCGGCGGAGGCGAGTCCGTCGACCCCGCAGACAAACCCGGGAGGCTCAAGCGGTGGCTGCAATCCGATTCCGGTTTGCGAAAGGCTCCGAGTTCGCTGCGTGGGGGCGCAGACTAGAGATCAGATTTGCGAGGGCGGACGCGCTATATGCGTACTGCGAGGGGCCCGACCGCCAGCCAATTACCAAAGCTGCGATCTGGTCATGGACGCAGGAGACTGTCAGGCCTACGGATATCGGACGGGTATGCTGCTACCCACCCGACAACTTGCCTCAGGAAGCTGTCCGATTCTTTCAGGTCCCTTCGATCCTGCGAAGAATCTGGCACTGTTAAAATGCTGCGAACGAAAAATGGCGGCCAGTATCGGCTTGCAGCAAATGTGCGTTGGAGATCCCGGCGCGTGTGTTGGTTCAGGAGCAGAGCCTGTTTTTACTCAGTGCATGAAAGACTCGGCGAGTCAGTATTGTTCGAGAATCGGCAATCCCTATACGGATGAATTATGCTTGAGGAAC